>CATMOC010000223.1 GCA_950071955.1 uncultured Mesorhizobium sp.
ACCGGGGGCTTCCTGATCGCGCGGCTGGTGGAACGGCTCCAGCTCGACGTCGGTCTCCTGCCGATCTTCGTCATCACGCTGGCGCTGCTCCTGTTCGGCATCGCCGGCGCGATCGGCGGCTCGGGTTTCCTCGCGGTCTATGTCGCTGGCCTTATCGCCGGCAATTCCGGCGTCCGATCGGCGGCGCGGCTGAAGCGCTTCCAAGACGGCATCTCCTGGCTCGCGCAGATCATCATGTTTCTGGTGCTGGGGCTCTTCGCCACGCCGTCACAGTTTCCCTCCGTTGCCATCCCCGCCGTGGCATTGGGGCTGTTCCTGGTCTTCGTGGCGCGGCCGGTGGGGGTGTGGCTCTGCCTCGCACCCTTCCGCTTCACCCGCGCCGAGACGGCGTTTGTGGCATGGGTCGGCTTGCGCGGCGCGGTGTCAATCCTGCTCGCGCTGACGCCGATCCTCGGGCGGCTGGAGAACGGACAGGTCATCTTCAACACCGCCTTCATCATCGTGCTCGTCTCGCTTGTGGTTCAGGGCTGGACCATCGGGCCGCTGGCGCGTCGCCTCGGGTTGGTGGTGCCGCCGCGGGTGGGTCCGCTCGACAAGGTGGAACTGGAACTGCCGGGCGCCGCCCATCACGAGCTTCTCGCCTACCGCGTCGTCGCGGGCAGTCCGGTGGCCAACGGCGTGCGCATCCCGCGCTGGGCACGGCCGTCGCTGGTGGTGCGCGAGGGCCGTTCGCTCACCTACCAGTATGCCGGCCGGCTGATGGCCGAGGACCACGTCTATATCTTCGTTCCCGACCGCTACCCGCCGCTACTCGACAGGCTGTTCGCCAGCCGGGCCGAGCTCGACGAGGACGACGCGGATTTCTTCGGCGAGTTCGCGATCGACGGCTCCCGCCCCGCCGCCGATCTCGATTCGGCCTACGGGCTGATCTTGAAGGAGGAGGAAGCCGCCATGTCGATCGCCGACCTCGTGGTCGCCCGCCTCGGCGGCAGGGCGGAGTATGCCGACCGCCTGACGATCGGTCCGATCGAACTCATCGTGCGCGACGTCGACGAGCACGGCGCGATCAAGGACATCGGACTTTCGGTGGAGCCACATTACGTGGCGCCGAAGGTGCCGGTTTTCTTGAGCCCCGGCGAGATGTGGGACCAGACGGTGAGCGCCTGGCGCGGCTGGCGCGAAGCCGGGCGGCAGCGCCGGCTCCGGGCGAAGGAAGCGACCGAGGCCCGGCAGCGGGAGGCGGGCGAAGGCCCGAACGTCGTCCTGCCGCGCGACGGCGGTTAACAACCCGGCGCGGTCGCTTCCGCGTCGTCTTGGCCGCTTGCACCCGGCATGGCAGGCTGTATGGTCCCGCCGACCGAAATTCCGGAGACCGATCCATGCCCGCATTCAGGACCCTCGACGACATTGGCGACATTGCCGGAAAGCGCGTTCTGGTGCGGGTCGACCTCAACGTTCCCGTGAAGGACGGGCGGGTTTCGGACGCCACCCGGATCGAGCGCGTCGCGCCGACGATCACGGAACTGTCCGACAAGGGCGCGAAGGTGATCCTGCTGGCGCATTTCGGCCGGCCGAAGGATGGTCCCGATCCGTCGATGTCGCTCGAACCGATTGCCGCGGCGACCGAGGCCGTGCTCGACCGCCCTGTTCACTTCGCGCCCGACTGCGTCGGCGATGTGGCGCAGGGCGCCGTCAATGCCATGGCGGACGGCGACATCCTGCTCCTCGAAAATACCCGGTTCCACAAGGGCGAGGAGAAGAACGATCCGGCCTTCGTCGAGGCGCTTGCAGCAAACGGCGACATATACGTCAACGACGCCTTCTCCGCCGCGCACCGGGCGCACGCCTCGACCGAAGGGCTGGCGCATCACATGCCGGCCTATGCCGGGCGCACCATGCAGGCCGAACTCGAGGCGCTGGAAAAGGGTCTGGGCAACCCGCGGCGCCCGGTCGTGGCAATCGTCGGCGGGGCCAAGGTCTCGAGCAAGATCGACCTCCTGACGAACCTAGTGAAGAAGGTCGACGCGCTGGTGATCGGCGGCGGCATGGCGAACACCTTCCTCGCTGCGCGCGGGGAGAATGTCGGCAAGTCGCTGTGCGAGCACGACCTCGCAGCGACCGCCAAGCAGATCATGATCGAGGCGGCGACCGCAGGATGCGCGATCGTGCTGCCCGTCGATGCCGTCGTGGCAAGGGAATTCAAGGCCGGCGCGGCATCCGAGACGGTCGGCGTCGATGCCGTTCCCGCCGACGCGATGATCCTCGACGTCGGTGCCAGGACGGTCGAGGCGATCAACGAGTGGATCGACCGTGCGGCGACGCTAGTCTGGAACGGACCGCTGGGCGCTTTCGAGATCGAACCCTTCGATGCCGGCACGGTCGCTGCGGCGAAGTATGCCGCCGCGCAGACCAGGGAGGGCGTGCTGGTCTCGGTCGCCGGCGGCGGAGACACGGTCGCGGCGCTCCACCATGCTGGCGTGGCCGACGACTTCACCTATGTCTCGACCGCTGGCGGGGCCTTCCTGGAATGGATGGAAGGCAAACCCCTGCCGGGCGTCGAGGTGCTGAAGTCGTAGGCCTCGGGCCGGCAAGACCGTCGCAAGTGCGACCTCATCCTCGACGGACGGCCGGTGCCATGCCCACCAGCGCGATGCCGCTGAAGACGACGAGCGCACCGGCGGCCTCGCGGATCGTGTAGGCGTCTCCCATCACGGCGACAGCGATCGCAGCCGTGGCGATGGCCTCGACGGCGAGGATCCCGAAGATCGTCCGGGCGAGGCGGCGGTCGCGCAGAATATGCGTCTCGAAGCGCGCACCGACGGCGAGCGTCAGGAGCAGCGCCGGAACCAGCACCAGATAGGGCGACAGGCCCCAGGACTGCACGATCCAGGACGTGGTCATGTAGAAGAATGCGGCCGCGGCCGCGAAGAGCATTGTCATTAGCGGGGACATCGGAGGCTCCAGGCGATGATCCAGCCCCTGTAGGTCAGTCACGGTCTTGTTCCCTTGCGTTCAGGCGTGCCCCCATGCCTATTGCGGATGCCGTAACCTAGTTCCCTTCGCCGCACTCCTCTGTTAAGCCTTTAACACTGCCGGAAAATTCGTTGCTTTGCTAAAACGATTGAATTTCTTTCAATCGATTCAAGAGGTTGCGCCGCCGTTCCGTTTCAGCCGCGCTTCTGTTAGAGGCCAAACGACCAATTCAGGAGGCACGGAAGAATGAGCGGACGGGTGGAAGACATGGCGGCGCAGGTCGCGAACAAGGACGGCTTCATCGCGGCCCTCGACCAGTCGGGCGGCTCGACGCCCAAGGCGCTTAAGCTCTATGGCGTTTCGGAGGATGCCTGGTCGAACGAGGACGAGATGTTCGACCTGATCCATGCCATGCGCGCCCGCATCATCACCTCGCCCGCCTTCACCGGCGACAAGGTGATGGGTGCGATCCTCTTCGAGCAGACGATGGACCGCTCGGTCGAAGGCGTGCCCACGGCGCAGTATCTGTGGGAGAAGCGCGGCGTCGTACCTTTCCTCAAGGTCGACCAGGGCCTCGCTGACGCCGCAGACGGCGTCAAGCTGATGAAGCCGATCGCCGGCCTCGACGAACTGCTCAAGCGCGCCGTGGCCAAGGGTGTCTTCGGCACCAAGATGCGTTCCGTGGTGGACGCCGCCAATGCGACCGGCATCAAGGCCATCGTCGACCAGCAGTTCAAAGTCGGCAAACAGATCCTGTCGCACGGCCTCGTGCCGATCCTCGAACCGGAGGTGACGATCTCGATCTCCGACAAGGCCGAGGCGGAGGAGATGCTGCTTGCCGAGATCAAGAAGCATCTGGACGAGGTGCCGGCCGGCAAGAAGATCATGCTGAAGCTGTCGCTTCCCACGAAGCCGAACCTCTACAAGCCGCTGATCGACGATCCGCGCGTCATGCGCGTGGTGGCGCTGTCGGGCGGCTACACGCGCGACGAGGCCAATGCCAAGCTGGCGCAGAACGCCGGCATGATCGCCAGCTTCTCTCGCGCACTGACGGAGGGCCTGTCGGCCGACCAGAGCGACGCGGAGTTCAACGCGACGCTGGCGGCCACGATCGACAGCATCTTCCAGGCATCGCGGGCGGACAAGGCCGCCGCCTGAACCGGGGCTGGACACACTGCCGACATCCAACGCAAGGTTTTCATCCTTCAGATCAGGTAGAATGACCGTCTCGGGCACATAGCATCGTCATACTCGGGCTCGGCCCGAGAATCTGCCGAGCAGATCGCGCTTTTTCGCGTTCGTGCGTTGCCGGTTCCGGAACATATGAAGCCCGAGGATGACGCAGGGGTGCGCCCCTCCCGTGTCTTGACCCGAGGCACCTCTTCCACGCGCGTTCTTGCCTCGGCCGTCGCGGTCTTTTCTCTTTGGCGGGTTTGGTTGTAGGAACGCGGCATCCGCCAAGACGTCCGGTCGCCATCCATGTCCCGCCTGCTCCCCCTCCTCTCCTGGCTCGCCTTTCCTGTCTATGCCTGGCAGGGGCTCGGCGTGCGGCGGCGCACGGCGCGGTTGCTGCCAGCGGAAGGTCCCGTGCTGCACACGATCCCCGGCACCGGCGATCCGGTGCGGCTGCTGGTGCTTGGCGACTCCTCGGCCGCCTCCGTCGGCATCACGCGAACGGACGGAGGCATCGCGGCCGTGCTCGCCAGCATGATCGCGCGCGATACCGGGCGGCCGGTGACGTGGCGGGCCGCGGGCTTCAACTCGGCCACCTCCGGCCAGATTCGCGACCACGTGGTTCCGAATCTCGCGTGGGAGCCGTGGACGCACATCGTGTTGCCGGTCGGCACCAACGACGCGAAGAACTTCCACACCGTGCCGCGCTTCAAGAAGGATTTCGGTGGGTTGCTCTATGCCCTGCGCGCAAAATTTCCCGGCGCCCGCATCATCTGGTCCCCTGTGGTCGACATGACGCGGGTGCCCGCCCTGCCGCCGCTGCTGGCGAAAATCCTGGAGATACGCGCGCAGGCGATCAATGCGATGGCGGCGCGGCTCTGCTTCGAGCGCGGCGCTGTTCCCGCCTCGCGGCTTCCCATCGAGGACCCGCTGCTCGGGTTTGCCGCCGACGGCTTCCATGCCTCCGAGGCGGGCTACCGCGCCTGGGCGGAACACCTCCTGCCGCTGATCGAGCTCACCCCGCCGGAGATGCTCGCGTCAGCTTCCGTGGCTCAGGATGACCGTCAGTGAGATTGCGCCCAGCGCAAGCAAGGCGAGCTTCCAGAAGTCGCTTCGCTTGCGCAGGCCGGGCAGCCCCAACGGCTTGATGATCTGGATGACCATCATCAGGATGATGACGATGGAGAGGGCCTTGGTCATGGCCCCCATTGACCAGTCCCGTTGATGGAAGTCAAAGCCCTCGCGCGGGGCGCGACCTATGGGAACATAGTCGGGTGGACGCCGGCGCGCGCATTTCGGTAGAAGCAGCCGGCATCGAGGGAGGAAGCATGGTTTCGCGCTATCACGAGGTCTACGAAAGCTGGAAGCGCGATCCCGAGGCCTTCTGGGCCGAGGCGGCGAAGGCGATCGACTGGTATTCCCCGGCAGAACGGGTGTTCGACCCGAGCGAGGGCGTCTACGGCCGATGGTTCGCCGGCGCGACCTGCAACACCTGCTACAACGCCGTCGACCGGCATGTCGAGAATGGCCGCGCCGAGCAGGCTGCGCTGATCTACGACAGCCCGGTCACCGGCGCGAAGAAGAGCTTCACCTATGCCGAACTGAAGGCGGAGGTCGAGGCGCTCGCCGCCGTACTCCGGGATCGCGGCGTCGAGAAGGGCGACCGGGTCATCATCTACATGCCCATGGTTCCCGAGGCGGTCTTCGCCATGCTCGCCTGCGCGCGCATCGGCGCGATCCATTCGGTGGTGTTCGGCGGCTTCGCGGCACGCGAACTCGCCACCCGCATCGACGATTCGACCCCGAAGCTGATCGTCTCGGCATCCTGCGGCATCGAGCCCGGGCGCGTGGTCGCCTACAAGCCGCTGCTCGACGGGGCCATCCAGATGGCGCGGCACAAGGTGGACGCCTGCATCGTGCTGCAGCGCGAACAACTGGGATGCGACCTGGTCGACAGCCGCGATACCGACTACACATCCGCGGTGGCGGAGGCGAAGCGGGCGGGCCGTAAGGTGCCCTGTGTACCGGTCGCGGCGACCGATCCGCTCTACGTCCTCTACACGTCGGGTACGACCGGCCAGCCCAAGGGCGTGGTGCGCGACAATGGCGGGCACATGGTCATGCTGGCATGGTCGATGTGGAACGAGTTCGGCGTCAGGCCGGGCGAGGTCTTCTGGGCGGCCTCGGATGTCGGCTGGGTCGTGGGCCATTCCTACATCGTCTACGCGCCGCTGCTGCACGGCTCTACGACCATCCTGTTCGAGGGCAAGCCGGTCGGCACCCCCGACGCCG
>CATMOC010000224.1 GCA_950071955.1 uncultured Mesorhizobium sp.
CGGCACTGTCGGCGTCGAGCGCTGCGGTCGGCTCGTCGGCCAGCACGAGCGCAGGGTTGCCGATGAGGGCGCGTGCCACCGCCACCCGCTGCTTTTGGCCCCCCGAGAGGTTGGCAGGCAGATAGTCGACACGGTCGGACAGGCCGACAAGGCCAAGCGCATGGGTCGCCGCCCTGACTGCGAGGCGATGCGGGATGCCGCCGTGGACCTGCAGGCCCATCATCACGTTCTGCAGCGCGGTCAGGCTTTCATGCAGGTTGTGCGCCTGGAAGATGAAGCCGAGGCGCCGCCTGAGCGCCATCAGGGTGGGTTCGCTCGCGCCATTCAGTTCCTGCCCGAGCAGGCGAACCGAGCCATCTTGCACGCTGCGCAGACAGCCGAGCAAGGTGAGCACGGTCGTCTTGCCGGAACCGGATGGTCCCATGAGGACCGTGAAGCTCCCTGCCTCGATCGTCAGGTCGAGATCGTAGAGCGCCTGCTTGCGGGCGTCGCCCGTGCCGAACCAGTGATTCAGGCCGCGCACTTCGATGACGTTGCGATCCTCCTTGGCCATGATCAAAACAGGTCCGCGGGGTCGGCCGCCGCGACGCGCCGGGTCGCGATCGCGCCCGACAGCGACGAGACGACAATCGTGCCGACGAAGACGGACACCGCCATCATGGAGGTCATCGACAGCGGCAGCGTCGTCACCTTGCCCATCACCGTCAGGATCGTCGTGCCGATGATCAGGCCCGGAACGAAGCCGAGAACGCCAAGCACCAGGGCTTCCTCGAAGACGATCCCGAGGAAGAAGCCCTGGCCGTAGCCCATGGCCTTGAACGTCGCGTATTCGCGCAAGTGGTCCGCAACATCGGTGGAAAGAACCTGGTAGACGATGATCAGCCCGACCAGCACGCCGATGAAGACGCCGAAGCCGAAGATGACGCCGGTGGGACGGCGCGTCTGCTGGTAGCGCAGATCCTCGGCCATCGCGTCCGCATAGCTGCGGATGCGCAGCGAGGAATCGGAGATGAGGCCGCGCAGGCGCTCCGACACCTTGTCCGCCTGCGCTCCGGGTCTGATGCGTAGCAGGACGTGATCGGGAGCGGCCGAGCTTCGTGCGGGAAACAGCGACAGAAAGGTCTGGTCCGAGACCAGCATGTAGCCATCGCCGCCGAACCCTCCGCCGCCCGAAAAGGTCGTGTAGGCCGTGACGGTGCGACCGTCCGTCTCGAACGAAAGCGGCGTCTGCGGTCGGATGGCCACGGCCTCCTCGCGGCTGAATCCGCGTGCGCGCCGGTCGAGGATCGCCGCATCCTTCACCTGGAGAAGGTTCAGGTCGGCTGCGATCTCGGGGGCGATGAAGTCCGGCTTGAACGGATCGATCCCGAAGGTGGTCAGACTGATGTCCGTCTGTCCCCGATCCCAAGGCACGTTGGCGAGGAAGAGACCCATGCCGTCGGTGACGTCCGCGTCGGCCAGCGCCTGCAGCATCCACTGGCGCGCGACGTTTCCCCCGTCGGCGAGCGCATTGGCGTCGGCGGCGGAGATGATGATGTCGGCACGGAAGAACTCGTAGGGCCTGAGCGTCGCCACCGCCATCGAGTTCATGATGCCGAGCTGGACGAAGACGAGCACGTTGGCGAAGGCGACGCCGGCGATCGCAGCGGCGAAGCGCGTGCGGTTATGGGTCAGTTGCAGCCAGCCGATCGGCAGGCGGCCGAACAGCCATTGCAGCAAACGGCTCATCGCACGGTCCGTGCCTCGGCCGACGTGTCGATGCGGGCGATCACCTCCAGGTTCGTGTAGCCGGACGCGATCTCTGTCGACGCGGTGTCAAGCGCCACCAGAATGCGGATGACCCTCGCATCCGTGTTCGCTGCCGCATCGTCGGAGATGAGGCCCTGCCGGCCGACCGTCAGCCCGATGCTTTCGACCGTGCCGCGCAGCGTCCGCCCCAGCGCGGCGGCAACCAGTTCGACGGGCTGACCCGGCTTTACGCTGCCGATGCGGTCCTGGTAGATCTCGACCTCCGCCATCATCTGACTGGTATCGCCCATTTCCATGATGCCTTCAGCCGGGGGACGCTGTCCCGGCGTCGCTTTGATATCGAGGATTGTCCCGGCTATCGGTGCGACCACGAGCGCGCGCTGCATATCGAGCTTCACGCGGGCAAGATCGGCCTCGGCTGCGGCGACGTTGCGGCTGGCGACAAGCACGTCGGGCTGCGCGTCCAGATCGACCGAGGAGAACCGAGCAAGCGTTGCCTCTGCCCGCGTTACGCTCAGCGCAGCGTCCTGGGCGGCGGCGCGCGCCGTATCGAGTGTTGCGCCGGTCGCCACGCCACTGGCGGCGAGCTTTTCGGTCCGCTCGAGATTGGCTCTGGCCTCGCGGAGATTGGCGCGCGCCTGGTCGAGCGTCGCCTGCGCCTCGTCGCGACTGGACTCGACCGCGCTTCGGGTCTGGAGGAGCGTTGCCTGGCGAACGGCCAGGTTCGCTTCTGCCAGGAGGACGGCGCCTTCGAGAGCAGCCTGATTGTCCAGGCGAGCCACCGGCGCGCCGCGTTCGACCCGGTCGCCGACGCTGACCAGTAGCTCCGAAAGACGTGCATCGCCGGCCCCATAGGGTGCCGCAACGACCGAAACGTCGCCACGCGGCATCACGCGGGCGAGCCCGACCACGTCGGACGGCAGCATCGTCTCGGCCATCTGCGCCGGAAGCTCGACATTCGGAGGGAGCGCGATCGGCGAATCGGAGCCCCCGCCAGGCTGCAGTCCGGTCAGCGCATAGAATTTCTGGATGGGGACCGGCTGGAAATACATCCCCATCACGCCGCCCAGGAACATGAAGACCGGGATCAACAGGACGAGCAGATACCTCTTATGGAACCATCGGCGCCCGCGGGGCGAATTGCCATCTGCAAGATTGAGGTTCAGCGGCAGATCGCTCTCGGGAGTTGTGGCCATGTCTGTTCCTTCTAAGCAACTCAATGACAGACGACTGAGAATGCGAGTGCTAGAGATCCTAAATGCCCCTGCAGCGCAGGCCCACGGTTGTTCGCTTACAACTTCCTAGCCGAAACGGCTTGATGCAGGACAAACGACAGGAGTTCAGCGGCGGCAAGTCTGCCGCGCCTCATGGGCTTCTCCCTCCTGCCGGCTGCTATGGCGTCAAACCTTCCCGGGGCTCACAGCCAAAGGCAGATAGCTGCCCCTTGTACCCATGAACGCACTGTCGGCAACCGGCCCCGGAACCGCCGTTCAGGCGAACCATACATCAGCAGAGCGGTTTTTTCTTGATTGACGCGTCAATCAAAACTACGCTCCCTCCCATTCAGGAGTACGCATGCCCAAGGTCGGAATGCAGCCGGTGCGCCGTCAGGCGCTGATCGATGCCGCGATCGCCGCGATAGGGGAGCGGGGGTCGCTCGACGTGACCATGTCGGAGATCGCCGGGCTCGCGGGGGTGTCGTCGGCGCTGGCGCATCATTACTTCGGCGCCAAGAGCGACCTGCTCGAAGCGACCATGCGGCATCTGCTTTCCGAACTCGGGGCCGACTGCCGGGCAGCCCTTGCGGCCGCCGCGACGCCGCGCGAGCGGGTGTCGGCGGTGATCGGGGTGAATTTTTCCGAAAAGCAGTTCCGGCCGGAGATCATCTCGGCGTGGCTCGCCTTCTATGTCGAGGCGCAGCGCACGCCGGCGCTGCGGCGGCTATTGCGGGTCTATGCGCGGCGGCTCAACGCGAACCTGATGAGCGGGCTTTCCCCGCTCCTGCCGCGCGACCGCGCCGAGCGGGTGGCGGAGGGGGTCGCTGCGCTGATCGACGGGCTCTACATCCGCCGCGCGCTGAAGGACGGCGCGCCGAACGCCGGGAGCGCGGTGGCGCTGGTGGAGGACTATGTCGGGATGAGCCTGGAGGGGAGATGAGGCCAACTGCTTTCGGCTCTCGGATTCGAGTTCCTTCCCCCTTGAGGGGGAGATGTCGGCGAAGCCGACAGAGGGGGGTGCTGGCCGCGCCGGCGCAGGGGAGAAGATCGTGACCAAGCCGAACATCCTGATCGTGATGGTGGACCAGTTGAACGGGACGCTGTTTCCCGACGGGCCGGCGGAGTTTCTGCATGCGCCGAATATGAAGGCGCTGGCGGCGCGATCGGCGCGGTTTGCCAACAACTACACCGCCTCGCCGCTCTGCGCGCCGGGACGCGCCGCCTTCATGAGCGGGCAGTTGCCGTCGCGCACGCGGGTCTACGACAATGCGGCCGAGTTTCCCTCCGCCATCCCCACCTATGCGCATCACCTGCGCACGGCGGGCTATCACACCGTCCTGTCGGGCAAGATGCATTTCGTCGGGCCGGACCAGCTGCACGGGCTGGAGGAGCGGCTGACGACGGACATCTATCCGGCCGATTTCGGCTGGACGCCGGACTACCGCAAGCCGGGCGAGCGCATCGACTGGTGGTATCACAATCTGGGCTCGGTGACCGGCGCGGGGGTGGCGGAAATCTCCAACCAGATGGAATACGACGACGAGGTCTGTTTCCATGCCGGCCAAAAACTCTACGATTTCGCCCGCGGCTCGACCGACCCGAACCGGCGGCCGTGGTGCCTCACCGTCTCCTTCACCCATCCGCACGATCCCTACGTGGCGCGGCGTAAATACTGGGACCTCTACGAGGACTGCGCCGCACTTGAGCCGGAGGTGGGCTTCATTCCGTTCGAGGAGCAGGACCCGCATTCGCGGCGGCTCTACGTGGCGAGCGACTATCCCGCTTACGAGATCACGCCGGAGATGGTGCGGCGCTCGCGGCGCGGCTACTTCGCCAACATCTCCTATCTCGACGACAAGGTGGGCGAGCTCGTGGACGTGCTCAAGCGCACGCGCATGCTCGACGACACGCTGATCCTGTTCTGCTCGGACCACGGCGACATGCTGGGCGAGCGAGGCCTGTGGTTCAAGATGAGCTTCTACGAGGGGTCGTCGCGCGTGCCGCTGATGATCGCGGGACAGGGCATCGAGCCGGGGCTGCACACCACGCCGGTGTCCAACCTCGACATCTGCCCGACGCTCTGCGAGCTGGCCGGCATCGACATGGGCGGCATCATACCGTGGACCGACGGGCAGTCGCTGGTGCCGATGCTTGCGGGGCAAACGCGGACGGCGCCGGTGCTGATGGAATATGCCGCGGAAGGTTCCAATGCGCCGCTGGTCGCGATCCGCGAGGGGCGGTGGAAGTTCGTCCATTGCGAGATCGACCCACCGCAGCTCTTCGACCTGGAGGCCGACCCGCGGGAGCTGCGGACCCTCGCGGCCGATCCGGCCCATGCGGGAACCGTGGCGGCGTTCATGGACAAGGTCCGCGCGCGGTGGGACATGGCGCGCTTCGACGCCGAGGTTCGCGAGAGCCAGGCACGGCGCTGGGTGGTCTATCCCGCGCTTCGCAACGGGGCCTATTATCCTTGGGACTTCCAGCCGCTGCAAAAGGCGTCCGAGAGGTACATGCGCAACCACATGGACCTCAACATCCTGGAAGAATCGAAGCGGTTTCCGAGGGGGGAATGAGATGATCAAGGTCTGGGGCCGCGCCACGTCCTCGAACGTCCAGGCGGTGATGTGGGCGCTGGCGGAAATCGGGCTGGAGTGCGAGCGGGTGGATGTCGGGGGAGCGTTCGGCGGCACCGATACGCAAGAATACCGCCGCATGAACCCGAACGGGCTGGTGCCCGTGCTGCAGGACGGCGACCTGACCCTGTTCGAGAGCGCGGCCATCGTGCGCTATCTCGGTGCACGCTATGGTTCGGAAGCCTTCTGGCCGGCCGATCCGGCGCGGCGGGCGCCGCTCGACGTCTGGGCGGAATGGATCAAGACCACGTTCGGACCGGCCTTCCTGCCCGGCATCTTCTGGCCGCTGATCGGGCAGAAGCCGGGTGAGCTCGACGCAGAGGCCTTCGCAGCCAGCCAGGCCAAGGTGATGCGGCTGGCAGGGATGCTGGACGAGCGGCTGGGGCAGATGACGACGCCTTTCCTGGGGGGCGAGACGCCGTGCTTCGCCGACATGATCGTCGGGATGCCACTCTACCGCTACTTCACGCTCGACTTCGACCGGGCCGACACGCCGCACCTGCGCGCCTACTACGACCGCCTGACCCAGCGCCCCGCCTATGCAAAGCACGTCATGGTCTCCTACGAGAGCCTGAGGGCGAAATGATCCCGTCGCTCGAACATCTCCAGCGTGCCTACGCCGTCACGCGGGTTGCAACGCAGGTCACGCCGCTCCTGGAATCCGCCGCGCTGGCGAAGGCGTCCGGCGCCGCGTGCGTGTTCGTCAAGCCGGAATCGCTGCAATGGGCCGGTTCCTTCAAGGCGCGCGGCGCCTACTGGCGGCTGAAGCAGCTTTCTCCTGAAGAGGCGAAACGCGGCGTCGTCGCCTACTCGTCCGGCAATTTCGCCCAGGGGCTG
>CATMOC010000225.1 GCA_950071955.1 uncultured Mesorhizobium sp.
CCGTCTCGCTCATCATGCCAAGCATACGCGTGAAGCGCGCGGTGCGATAGCTGTGCGCGATGTCCGAAAGGATCGGAACCTTCTCTCCGACGCTCCAGAGCGCGGTCCTCAGGGTGCCTCGGCGAGCCGCGATGAAAAGTCCGAGAAGCACCACTGCCAGAAGCGCGAGCAGCCATTCGCCTTGCTCGCGCAGGAAGCGCGAGACCGTGAGCATGGTGTTCAGGAGCGCGTCCGGTTCCCGGGTCTGGGCCAGCATCGGCTCGAATTGTGGCAGGACGCCGATCATGAAGAAGACCAGCACGGCGATCGTGCCCAGCATGAGGACGGCCGGATACCGCAACGCCTCCGAAAAGCGCGCGGCGAGCGCCTCGAATCGCTGCCGCTCGTCGGCCGTCCGTGAGAGCAGGCTCGGCAGCATCCCAGTCGATTCGGCGACCTTGATCATGGCGATCTGGAAAGGCGGGAAGAGCTGCGGCCAGTCCTCAAGTGCCTGCGAGAACGAGCGTCCGCTCGAAAGCGCAGCATGAAGTCCGCTGACGACCGGCTTGAGACGGCCATTGTCGAACTCCTTGCCCATGATGGCGAGGGCTTCGTCGATCCGGATACCGGCATTGAGCATGATCGAAAGATCCGACAGGAAACGCGTCACCTGCTGCGCGGAGATTTTCCCTCCGGACAAAGACAAAGAGGAGGCACGGTCGCGGTGTTCCTGGACGCTGACGGGAATCAGCCCGCGCCGGTCGAGGAGGCGCGCGGCATCGTCTGCGTCGCCGGCCTCAATACGGCCCTGCTCGAGACTGCCCTGCGCGTTGAGAGCCTTGTAGGCGAATGCGGTCATGGCGAACCGGCTGTACTTTACCCTGCTCCGACTCGCGCCGATCGATCGATCCTCGGGCGCGCACATTCCCACCCTGCTCGCGGCTCGTCTGTCTCGACGAGTTCTCCAAAGCCGGCACCTGGATTAGTATACCAAGCCGATACCTTCCGCAACGTAGACCCGGGACACGCATCTGGCGATCATGCCCTCCGCGGTCCTGTAGCGGGTCGTCGTATGACGTTCATTGTGGGTTCAGCCTCGCCATGAAAGGATGCCGGCAACGTCGAGGCCCGCCGTGGCACGACAGCAAACGTTGAGGAACGACAAATGGCGCATCCCCATCTCGGCCAGGTCCCGATAGAGCCAGCAATGGAGAGTGGGAATAAGAGACGAAGCTCCGTCCGCCGGCCGGCGCCCGCGGTCCGGCTCTTTGCCCCTTTAATGGCCCTGGGTGTCTTCCTTGCGGTCATTCCAGTGTCTACGATGGAGGCTGCAGCGTTCGATTTCAGCCGCGGGCATTCCGGCCCTTCGCCATTCGTGCGGACACCGGGAAAGCAGGGTCCGGGCCCAAATCTTCGGCATCAGATACAGGCGAGCCCCATGGAACGCGTGATCGTCCAGTTCAATCCGCACGGGGACCGTGACTCGGAAATCCGCCGGATCCTCGACGCGCTGGACGGCCTGCCCCACAAGGTGGCCTCCACGTTCGAGGTCACTCCGGCCATCGTGCTCGAGGTGAATGCAAAGGGCATGGAACGCTTGCGCGCGCTTCCCGGGGTGACGCTCCAGATGGATTCGCTCTCACGGCCCAACTGATCGCGACGCAAAAGGCGGCCGGCTTACTGGAGCGACCGGAAGCGGATGAGGGCTTGGCCGCCCTCCCCGTCCAGTACCACCTCCGAACCCCTGACCTCCGCCAGCGTCCAACCGTCCCGGCTTTCGCCCTTGCGCAGGCTGAACGCGCTCTCCACCCCTGCCGCCCGGAACGTCGCGATGACGAGCCGGGTCGACCGCACGACCCCGACGAGTTCCCACTGCGGCGGCGAGAACTCGATCTCGGCTTCGGGAATGTCCTCGACCTCGATTTCCACGGGCGGCTCTATCAAGGCCGGGGGTTCGACTTCCTCCGGCTCGAACTTCACCGGCGCGCGTCGCTCCGGGGAAAACAGGGGAAGTTCGCGAAGCGCCACGTAGTCTTCGGGGGTGCGTTCGCTCACGGCCAGCGGTTCCGAAAGCTGCGTCATGGCCGGCCCGCCGAGCGCGACCGCGCCGATCAAGACCCAGAGGCGGAACAGTCGTCCCGGCCGCGGCATCAGATCTCCTCCCCGATCCGGAAAGCCGACAGCGTCATCCTCAGCGAAAGCGCGCGGTCGCCCCCGGCCATGGCGCTGTCTCCGGTGACGTCGCCGATGCGGCGGTTCGGACGCAGCACGATCGAATCGACCACGATGACGGGCAGCGAAACCTCGATCGCGTGCAGGAACTGGGGCAGCGACTGCTCCATCACCTCCACGTCCGCGTTCAGGCGCACCCGCACGAGTGGATTTCCGGCCTCGTCGGTGACGTCTTCGACGGTCTCGACTTGCGGAGCGTCGACCGCGCGGACGACGGCGCCCGTCGCTGCGGCGAGATCGGAGATCTCGCGCTGGAACTGCGCGGAAGCCAGCCCCTGGGTTCGCCCGCCCATGAGAAGCTGAAGATCCTTGAGGGTGTCCTCTTCCGTGGCGGAGCCGGAGCCGGCCATCGATGCGGCGCGCTCCTCCATCTGCGCAAGCCGCCTCTCGAGGACGGCGAGCGCTTCCTGTTCGGCCTTCCACGACATCCAGGCATCGCCTGCGAGGATCCCCGCCCCCACCACGAGAACGACGACGACGAACAGCGAGGACAGCCGTCCATCGAACCAGGATCTGCGGGCCGCGCTCAATGCAGCCCCCCCCCGGTGCGGATGAGCGGCAGCGTTTCCAGCACGAAATCCGACGTCGTTCCGTCCTGCGAGCGGGTCGCAGGGCCGACCAGCCGGCTTTCCACGAAACGCCCGGACGATTCCAGCGCAGTCAGCACGTCGGGCACGTTGCTGGTCTTCCCGGTCAGGCGCAGCGTCCTGTCGACGAAGACGATCTCCGTCGCATAGGCATGGATCGGCAGCGCCGCCGCCAGATCGTCGAGAGCGCCCACGACGCTCACCGCCTGGTTCTTGATGTCGAGCGCGGCCTGTTCGGGAGCGGTGGCGACCTCTTCGGGATTGCTGGCCTTGACGATGGCGTCGCGCGCCTTCTCCATGCGCGCCTCCAGATCGGCCCGGCGGCCGGCATTCTCGCCGGCGGTAAGATTGCCCCAGACCAGGGAGCCGCCGGCCACGACCGCGGCCAGGACGAGGATTGCCGCCAGGGAGCGCCTGATCACGCGCCGCGCGCTCGCGACACCGGCGCGGCCCGTCAACTGGATAGCGCCTCCCGAACCCGCCGCGGGCGCTTCGACGGTGATGCCCCGCGGCTGCGCGCGCTCGATCTGTTCCAGCACGGGCGCCAGGCGCGACCTCCCGACGATGGCGATCGAGGCGACCAGCCGTTTTGCCACGCGGTCGATCTCGGCGATCCTATGGCCCGAATATGATTCCCCCGGCGGCAGCGGAGACAGCGAACTCATCCGCGAGGCGACGATCCCGTCCATGTGATCCGCGGCTTCGAGCGGCAGTTCTATCCTGCGCCGGATCAGCCATTGTTCGGGAACGCCGAGGACGACGTTGCGGCCCTTGACGGCGCTGGCGAGGGTCTCGGCATCGCCGGCTTCTCCGAGGCGTACGGCAACGGCCGCGCTACGCGCGGAGCCCCCGAGCAGGTTCAGCATCCTGCCATCGGGGTCGATCTCGATGCGCGTGCGTTTACCGCGCAGCCCCGACCCCATCGAATCGCTGATCAGCGAGGCGGGACCATCCAGCCAATCGTCGAACGCCCGGACAACGCCACCCAACGTCATCTGCATGTCAGCCTCGATGCCTCCCGGTCATGACGATGGCAGCCTCATTTAGCGTCATCCGCGAGACGGCGCCAGTCGAGGACCCGGTAGGGCAACTCGTCGTCCGCCGACACCATGATCGTCGCCTCGTAGGTCTCGCGATGGCCCGACGGCAGCTCGACATCGAGTTCCACCCGCCAACTCGGCGCGAGATCGGCGGTGTTGTATTCGATGTCGGAGAGGAATTGCTGCAGTTCGGTCTCGTCGAGACGGCCTTCACGATATCGCCCGATCGCCTGAACGACCGATCGCGGCAGGCCCGGTATCTTTTCCAGCAGTTCGGGCTCGGCCTCCTCCATGTGCATCCCCTCCAGCCCGGAGGACACCGTCACATAGCGGTCGATGCCGACCGCCACGTCTTCGGGCATGTCCCGGACGAGAGCGATCTCGTGCACCGATCGGAACGGATGCGCTTCCTTCGGCTGTCGCGGCGCGGTGGGGGTTTCTCCCTCCTTTGCCTCCTCATCGTCTGCACGGCGATCGAGGATCTCGTCGGAGAGCTTGTCGGACAGTCCGTTGCTCGCGCCCGCGGCCCGCAGCACGCCGGTTATCAGCGGCTTCTGCGCGGTGTTCAGATCCACCCGCAGGGCTTCGTTCTTGAGGATCAGGGACACCGACCCCGAGCGCGTCTCCAGCGATCCTGTGAGCGTGTCGGGCATCGTCGTATTCTCGTCCGATGCCCCTGCCCGAACCAGCCCGGCCGCCAGGGCAAGCCCCGCATCGGCCAGCATGCGCGCTGCCGCCTTGTCTTCGGTGACGCGCACGTTGGTGACGACACTGCTCATGTGAAGCCGCAGCACCACCGCGAGGAACGCGATGAAGATCATCACCCAAAGGACGCCGACGAGGATAGCGCCCCGCCGAGAGTCGGTGGGGAACCGCGGCAGCGGCAGCCACCCCCAGTAACGTTCATTCGTGCGCATATGCTTACGCATTGACGGGAAACCAAGCCCACACGATCACGGCGGAAGGCGCCAGGAACGCGCCGAAGGGAACGCGTGCCACCGCGCGCAGCGGGCGGCCCTTGCGCCATGACCGGATGATCACGAAGAGCGCCGCCGCGGTGGAGGCGAGCAGAAGTTGCAGCCCGATTCCCCACACGCCCACCAGCATTGCCGATGCCCCAAGCAGCTTGACGTCGCCGAACCCGATCCCGGAGCGGCCGCGAAGCTGGGCATATGCAAAGGATATCGCCGCCATTCCCGTTCCCACGGCCAGTCCTTCCGCGAAACTGACTCCGACCGCCCACGGATCGGCGGTCGCTTCGAGACGGAGCAGAAGTGCAACGAGAGCGATCATGACCGTATACCGATCCGGAATGATCATGCGTGCCAGATCCTCCACCGCAATCGCGGCGGCGGCAAGGCAGAGAACGAGCCCGGCGATCAGAACCCACCAGGGCTGCGCCAACAGCCGCGGCAGAACGGCCAGGGCCAGAATTCCCGCACCGATCAGCGCGCCGCGGCGGCGCGCGGCCTTCGGCGTCATTCGATCACGGTCTTGACCGGACGGGGGAGCGGAACGTTGCGGCTCGGCTCCTGCATGATCCGCAATTGCGAACGCATCTGCTCCGCCACCATCTGCGCATCGAGGCTGTCCTTGATGACCTGCGGACGGATGAGGATGATCAGTTCGGTGCGGGTCGCGTTGTTCTGGTTGGAGCGGAACGCCTCGCCGATGATCGGCAGGTCACCCAGAACCGGAACACCGTCGCGTCCGCGCTGCTGCTGTTCCGAAATCAGCCCCCCGAGGAGCACGGTTTGGCCGCTGGTGACCGAGACGGTGGACTGGATCTTGCGCTGCGAGATCGTCGGCGTCAGCGACTGCGACGATCCTCGCGCGACCGATGATATCTCCTGCTCGATCGTCAGGTTGATCGTGCCGTTGGCCGTTATGCGCGGCAGGACCTTGAGGATCACGCCCGTTTCGCGGAACTCGACATTGTTGACGATCGGCGCCTCGGGATCGGTCACCGACTGCGCGGTGCGCGTCACGATCGGGATCTCGTCGCCGACCTGAAGGACCGCGGGCTTGTTGTCCAGAACCACGAGGTTCGGCGACGACAGGACCTTGACCTCGGTCACACCCCGCAGCGCGTCGATGACCACGTGAGGATCGGATTCAGGCCCCAGAAGCAGGTTGAAGCCGGGAAGAACCCTGGAGATCGCCGCTTCGGCGACGTCCTTGAACAGCCCGACGGATCCGTCGTCGCCCGATTGCAGGAAGAACTGGACGCCGTACCTGAGATCGTTGCTCAGCGTCACTTCGGCGATTGTGGCCTCTATCGCCACCTGCGCCGCCGGGCGATCCAATGCGAGGATGGCCTCCTCGATGAGGCGCTGCTGGTCAGGCCGCGCCAGGATCAGGAGCGAATTGTTTTCGGGATTGGCGGTCACGCGTATCCCTCCGCTATAGCCGCCACCCTGGTCGCCTCCGCCCGATTCGATGCCCGTCGACAGGTCGTCCTCGATGGGAAGCGCGTCGGCCATGCGATCGGAGGGCGTCGCGGGCGCGGCCGGATCGCCGGAGCCCGAGCGATCGGCAGGTTGCGAATCCGGCGGGAATTGCG
>CATMOC010000226.1 GCA_950071955.1 uncultured Mesorhizobium sp.
GCAGAGCTTTTCCGTCAGAGTCGTCTTGCAGGAGCCGACGGGGCCGCCGATGCCGATGCGGAGGGGACCAGTGCCTTTGGTCATGATCTGAACAGCCTCGAATATTGCGTTTCATGTTTCATGGCGGCGATCTCGGCCATGAAAGTGCAGGAGCCGAGATCGTCGAGCGTTGATATCGCCGCGCGTGCCGCGGTCGCGACGAGGAGTGGCTCGAATCCGGCGAGCAACCGCGCCGCGTCGCTCTGCCCGATGATGCCGAGGCGGATCGCCGCCTGCAACTGGTTCGACGCGAAGGCCTGGAGGTAGGCCGCAAGCGCATTCTCCAGCGGCACCCCATGGCGGCCCGCCGTGGTGCCCACCGCGATAGGATAGGGGCAGTTTTCGGGCAGGGGCGTCGGCGACCGGCCGTCCGTATCGATGCCTTCATCGCGTCTCCCCGAGAGGGACAATGATTCCGGAGCGTCCCCGCCCCCCTCCCTCCGTTGAGGAAGGTTCGAGCGTGGGGGTACCGCTGCGGGCGCAGTCCCCCATGCTTGCGCAGCCTGCGCGAAGGCGCCGCCCTGCAGCGTCGTTTCCATGTGGCGCTCGCGCGTCCCTGCCAGCGCCTGCGCGAGCGATGCGATGTCGCCGACATCCCCGCCGGCTCCGGCGCGGCGCCAGCTTTCGGCGAACAGCACGGCATCGTTCCAGGCCGAGCCGTGCGTCACCAGCGCCTCGATCCACGCCCCCAGCCCATCGGAACCCGCGACCTGACCGTCCTGCACCGCCCATTCCAGACCGTGGCTGTAGCTGAAGCAGCCGACCGGGAAGGCCGGCGACAGCCATGCCATCAGGCGAAGCAGCGCGTCGGCCATCAGCCCTTGCCCTCCTCGAGGTCCTCGTAGTCGCCCTCGGCCAGCATGTGGAACTCGCGCACGATCCGCAGCGTCGGCTTCAGGGCGAAGAAGATCGAACCGATCAGGAAGCACCACGTCGCGGGAATGGAGAGCGACTGCCAGAAGAACAGGATCGATCCGACGATGAAGAGCAGCGCCGCGATCACGTCGACGGAGGTATAGGCGATCTCGTAGGCCGCGTAGAGCTTGCGGTTGCGGTGGCTCCGGCTTCGGGTGCGGGGATCGAAGAAGCTCATTCCGGGCGGGTGTGCCTGGTTTCCTGGGGGTCTCGACGTCCGCGCGGCGGCGCGTCAGGCATGGTTGTGGCCGTAGTGCGGATCGCCCGGCAAGCGTCCGTGGCTGTCGCGCTCGCCATGGTCGTGGTCGTGATGGCCGTGCTCATGAGCGTGCCCGTGCGAATGGCCGGAATAGGCGCCGCGCACCGGCTGGAACGGCTCCAGGATATCCGTCACCGTCGCGCCAAGTCCTTCCAGCATCGCCCTGATGACGTGGTCGCGCAGGATGAGGATGCGGTCCGCCTCGATCTGCGCGGCAAGATGCCGGTTGCCGATGTGCCAGGCGAGTTCGGCGAGATGCACCGGGTTCTTGGCGCGGATCTCGTAGACCTCCTCCTCCGCCGCGATTATCTCGGCGCGCCGCCCGTCGTCGAGAACGAGCTGGTCGCCATTGTCGAGCGAGACGGGCTCGGCCAGGTCTACCAGCAGCTTGTCTCCATGCGCCAGTGGGATCACGCGGCGCCGCAGATGCCGCTCGTCATGGGCGAGCACGGCCACGTCGAAGGGCACGGGACGTTCCGCCTGCGCCTCAAGATCGGCAAGGCGCACCACCTGGCCGGCGCGCGGCAGTTTGGTGAAGTCGGCGTTAAGCGAGAGTTTCATGCGGCGGCGGTTTCCTTTTCCCGTTCGCGGGCGCGGGCCAGCGCCGGCCGGCCGAGCACCCGCTCGAAATATGCGTTCACCGCGTCGGACTCCACCGCAAACTTGCCGCCGCGCGCCCACTGGCCGCAATGGCCCAGGATGACGTCGGCGGCCGAGAATCGGTCACCCAGCGCGTAGGTCCGCCCGCCGAGCTTGGCCTCCAGCGCCTTCACCTCGTTGGCGAAGTCGTGCGCGGTGGCGGCACCCACGTCGGCGCGGCAGGGTTCCGGCAGGATGAACTTGTGGCGCAGCTTGTTCCACAGCGGCGCCTCGAATTCCGACTGCGCGAACTGCATCCATGCCTCCATCTCGGCCTCGCCCCGCAGGCCCGGCTCCGGGCCGAATCCCTTGTCGGCATGCTTCTTCGAAAGATAAGTGCAGATCGCGGCCGAATCCGTCAGCACGAAATCGCCGTCGACGAGGGCCGGCATCTTGCCGCTCGGATTGTAGCGCCGCATCGTCTCGGAATGCTGCTTGGCCTTGATGATCTCGTAAGGCTCGCCGAGTTCCTCCAGCATCCAAAGGACGCGGGTCAGGCGCGACCCCGGTGCTCCGACGGCTTGGTACATTCCGTGTCCTCCGCTCATAATGTCAATGGTTCTCCACCCTGTCGGCGTGGACGATCTCGATCGCGCGCGAGACCAGGTGCGGCGCGCTGGCATCGCGCCAGACCGCCAGGTGCGTCTGCTTCGAATGCGCCGTCAAATCCTCGCGCGTCTCCCACTTTTCCACAAAGACGAGCTTCTCCGGATCGGCAAGGCTCTGGTGCAGTTCGTAGGCGATGCAGCCCTTCTCCTTCAGCGTCTCGGCGATGCAGGCGACGGCTGGCGCGCGCAGCGCCTCCAGCGAGCCGGGCTTGATGGTGAGCGTGGCGACGACGTAGATCATGGGCTGTCCGATTTGCCTTGGCTGGAGAATAAGGGGTAGCGCCGCTCAGGGCGCATCCGGCAGGAAGCCGGGATCGAGGATCTGTTCGACCGTAAAGGGACAGGCGGCCGGAAAGGCGTCTTCGGACAGGCCGGTCTCGTCGGCTGCCTGCGGCACCGCGAAGGAGTATTCGTCTGCCAGTATTTCCTCGGGATAGCCACGCAAGCTGGGGCTGTCCCCGATGCGCCGAGCGATCCGCGCGCGCTGCTCGCGGATCGTCCCTTTCCAGCCGTTCGACTGTGCTTGCGGCTGGTAGCGCCATTTCAGGAGATGCACGAGCAAGACCTTAAGCCTGCTTTCGATCTCGTACCGCTCGCTCCGTCCCAAGCTCTCGATCTCCTCGGCAAGGTTCTCCCGGTCGAGCCCGTCGAACCGGCCGTCGCGCAAGAGCGCGGCCTGCTCTGCGCTCCACAGCGCGAAGTCCTCCTCATAGGCAGAGAGCCGCCCGATCCGTGTGATCCTGTTCATGCGGGGCATATTGCGCCGAAAGTGGGCGCGAGCCAATGGGCTCGCGGCTTCCGGGCGTAGAGTGTCAGAACAAAAAATACCTCTGCGCCATCGGCAGCACCGTCGCCGGCTCACAGGTCAGCAGCTCACCGTCCGCGCGCACCTCGTAGGTCTCGGGATCGACTTCGACGTGCGGCGTGGCGTCGTTGTGAATCATCGAGCGCTTGCCGATACCGCCGCGGGTGTTTTCCACCGCCACCATCGCTTTTTCCCCCCCGAGCTTTTCGCGCAAGCCAGCATCGAGCGCCGCCTTCGAGACGAAGGTGACGGAGGAATTCGTCACCGCCTTGCCGAAGGCGCCGAACATGGGGCGCATGTGGACGGGCTGCGGAGTCGGGATCGAGGCGTTCGGATCGCCCATGGGCGCGGCAGCGATTGTGCCGGCGATCAGCACCATGTCGGGCTTCACGCCGAAGAAGGCCGGGTTCCACAAAACCAGATCGGCGCGTTTTCCCACTTCGATCGAGCCGATCTCCTTCGAGATGCCGTGCGTGATGGCCGGGTTGATCGTGTATTTGGCGATGTAGCGCCGCACGCGGAAATTGTCGTTGTCGCCGCTCTCCTCCTTCAGCCGGCCGCGCTGGCGCTTCATCTTGTCGGCGGTCTGCCAGGTGCGGATGATCACCTCGCCGATACGACCCATCGCCTGGCTGTCCGACGAGATGATCGAGAAGGCGCCCATGTCGTGCAGGATGTCCTCGGCCGCGATCGTCTCCTTGCGGATACGACTCTCGGCAAAGGCGATGTCCTCGGGGATCGACGGCGAAAGATGGTGGCACACCATCAGCATGTCGAGATGCTCGGCGATGGTGTTGACCGTGTAGGGCCGCGTCGGGTTGGTCGAGGATGGGATGACGTTCGGCAGCCCGCAGACCTTGATGATGTCGGGCGCATGCCCGCCGCCGGCGCCTTCCGTGTGGAAGGCGTGGATCGTGCGGTCCTTGAAGGCGGCGACGGTGTTTTCCACGAAGCCGCTCTCGTTGAGCGTATCGGTGTGGATCATCACCTGCACGTCGTATGCGTCGGCCACCGACAGGCAGCAGTCGATCGCCGCAGGCGTCGTGCCCCAATCCTCGTGCAGCTTGAGCGCGCAGGCGCCGCCGAGCACCATCTCCTCGAGCGCTGCGGGCAGCGAGGCGTTGCCCTTTGCCGACAGGCCGATGTTCATTGGGAATGCGTCGAAGGACTGGATCATGCGCCCGATGTGCCAGGGACCCGGCGTGCAGGTGGTGGCGAGCGTACCGTGCGCCGGCCCCGTGCCGCCGCCGAGCATGGTGGTCAGGCCCGACATCAAGGCCTCGTCGATCTGCTGCGGGCAGATGAAGTGGATGTGCGCGTCGAACCCGCCGGCCGTCAGGATCCTGCCTTCGCCGGCGATCGCTTCCGTGCCGGGGCCTACGATGATGGTCACGCCGGGTTGCGTGTCGGGGTTGCCCGCCTTGCCGATGGCCGCGATGCGGCCATCCTTCAGGCCGATGTCGGCCTTGTAGATGCCGGTATAGTCGACCACCAGCGCGTTGGTGATCACCGTGTCGACAGCCCCTTGCGCCCGCGTGTGCTGCGACTGGCCCATGCCGTCGCGGATCACCTTGCCGCCGCCGAACTTCACCTCCTCGCCGTAGACGGTGAAATCCTTCTCGACCTCGATGAAGAGTTCGGTATCCGCCAGACGCACCCTGTCGCCGACGGTCGGGCCGAACATCAGCGCGTAGGAGGAACGGGAAATCCGTGCTGGCATTGATCAGGCTCCGGCAGTTCTTATGTTGAAAGTTCCGCCGCATCCGCAAAAGGTCCCCGCCTTGCGAGGAACATTGCCTTCGATGCGGACGTTGAAGACGTTGCAAACCGACAGGAAACCGGAAGCGAAGCGGAGCACGGCATGCTGGACATCATGAATCGCGGGAACGCACTCGTTCACCTCGGGTTTGCGACGGCGCTGGTGGTCCTTGCCGCCTCCGACATGCGCGTGCAGGCGCAGGGCCTTGATGCGCCGGATGCGATCGAAAAGATCGTCGGCTCCGACGTGCACGAGGAGGAGCAGCAGGCGACGGCCGATGCCGACCGCGTCATCGCGGCGATCGAGAAGTCGGCCGAAAACACCGGCACAGTCCGCAAGGTCACCAACCTCGACCGCCTCGACATCGTCTTCCTGCCGGACGCGGCTGCGCTCGAAGGCGGCCCTCCGCCCGCCATCGACGAGAAACTGCAGGAATACGGCGACGAAGTCGCGGCGCTTCGCCAGGAGATGAGCGGCAACGCCATGCTGTTCCACGCGCTCGACTCCCGCAACATACTCCTCCAGGATGTGCTGGCGATCGAGTTCGACGACGCCAAGGGCGCCGTCATATTCGCGGCCGCCAAACCCACCGAGTAGACGGGAAGTGTCGGGACCTGCGATGCGGAGCATCTCCATTCAGAGCGGTCCCATGACCTTCTGCTGGAAGCCGTAGACCATCCGGTCTCCGCCCAGCGGTACCAGTTGCACATCGCGCTCCTGCCCGGGTTCGAAGCGCACCGCGGTGCCAGCCGCGATGTCGAGGCGCATGCCGAGCGCCTTGTCGCGGTCGAAGGCAAGGCCTTCGTTGGTCTCGAAGAAATGGTAGTGGCTGCCGACCTGGATTGGCCGGTCGCCGGTGTTGGCGACCTTCAGGGTGATCGCGGTCGCTCCGCGGTTCAGCTCGATGTCGCCGTCGGCGGTGATCAGTTCGCCCGGTATCATCCGTTTCCTCCCTCAGCCGAAAGCGAGCCAGGCGCCGGCGAGCCCCGTCGCCGCCCCGCCGAAGCGCATCGCAAACCGGCCGGCATCGCCGCCGAACGCGCGGCCTACTCTGAACCCCGCCGCTATTCCCGCTCCGTGCAGCAGCGCGGTGGCCACCGCAAAACCGACGGCAAAGCTCGCCGCGCCGGCCGAGCCGAGTTCACCGCCATGCGCGGCGCCGTGGAAGAAGGCGAAGAAGCCGACCATCGCCATCGCGGCCATGGTCGGAACACGCAGCGCCATCGCTGCCAGCAGACCGATCGCGACCACCGATGCGAGGATCACCGGCTCCAACAAAGGCACCGAAAGCCCGCCGACCGCCGCGCCGAAGCCGGCCGCCATCGTGGCCACGAAGGCCGTCGGCACCAGCCAGAGC
>CATMOC010000227.1 GCA_950071955.1 uncultured Mesorhizobium sp.
GGGAATGGGACAACACGTTCCAGCCCTACCATGGCCCACGCCGGGCGTGCGTTTCGCCGTACTGAGCCGTAGAGCCGCGACGGTACTGCCGTGCCGGCGCCCATGCGGGTGAAAACGCTGCGAGTGGCGGCGCCGCGCGGTCAGGCCCGCGTCGGCGCGCCCGCCTTGCCGCCCAGTCGCCCGCGGTGCCATTCGAGCGCCGAGCCGACGATCTCCTCCAGTCCGTATCGCGGACTCCATCCCAGCACGTCCCTGGCCATGGAATTGTCGGCGACGAGAGCGGCGGCGTCTCCGTCCCTCCGCGTCCTGACCTCCACGGGAAATTCCCGCCCGCTCAGCCGCCTGACGGTCTCCACGAGCTGCCGGACCGTGGTGCCCCGGCCGGTTCCGAGGTTCAGGGCGAGGCTCGATCCGCCCTCGATCAGATGGCGGACCGCCCGGCTGTGGGCATCCGCCAGATCCATGACGTGGACGAAATCGCGCACACAGGTGCCGTCCGGGGTATCGTAGTCCTCGCCGTTGATGGAGAACCCGTCGCGCTGGCCGAACGCGGCCTCGATCGCGATGGGTACCGCATGGGTCTCAGGCTCGTGCCACTCGCCGATGCGACCTTCGGGATCGGCGCCAGCGGCGTTGAAGTAGCGCAGCACGACGGATTTCATGTTAAGGTAGCGGCCGGCGTCCTTCAGCATCTCCTCGATCATGAGCTTGCTGCGGCCATAGGGATTGACCGGAACCTGCCGGTGCTCCTCCGACATCGGAACCGATTGCGGCTCGCCGTATGTCGCGCAGGTGGACGAAAAGACCAGCTTGTCGATGCCCGCTTTTTGCGCGGCACCGAGCAGGGAGATCGTGCCGGCGACGTTGTTCTCGTAGAATCCGATCGGGTCGCGGGTCGATTCCCCGACCTCGATCGAAGCGGCGAAATGAACGATGACGTCCGGGGAATACCGGGCCAGCACCGAGGCCAGCCGGCCCGTGTCGCGGATGTCCCCTTCCTCGAAGGGACCCCATTTCACGAATTCCCGATGCCCGTTGCTCAAGTTGTCGTAGACGACCGGCTGGAAGCCTTTGTCATGCAGGTCCAGGCACGTGTGCGAGCCGATATAGCCCGCGCCCCCGACCACCAGTATGTTCTTCACGCGTGCGCCTCCCCGGCATTCGGCTGGATCCGTCCGATATTCCGGCGCCACCGCCCGGATATCCCTGGATCATGCCTCGCACTTCGACCCGGACGCGGAATACAGCTTGGGTGCATGCCTTGCAATCGGGCTCGGAACGGGCGCCGACGCCAGCATCTCCCGCGAGCGTCGGCAATCCTGTCGCCGTTTCCAACGACAAGTCCCCGAGCGTCGCGCCCGGAGTTCCTTGACAAGATGTGCGCCATATTGCTTACAGGGGCCCGAATTGGCGGAGATTCCATGAAGGATATCGTCGAAAACCGGTCGCATATCGGCCTCGGCACGAAGTTGCGCCTGGCGAGGCTAGCGGTCCAGGAAAACGGACTGCTGTGGACTCTGCAGATGGGGACCTACTATCTCGCCAGCGGTTTGGCGGAATCGGTCTATTCCGCCGCGGCGTCGCGCCGCACCGCCAAGAACCTTCCCGGCGTCAACAGCGCGCGGATGAACAAGCTGATCTGGGACAGCTGGGACTGGAACGCCAAGGGCGAAGAGTGGTCGATCTCGCCCGAGTGGAAGGATTCGGTGATCAGGACGCTGCTCCGGCCGAACGTTCCCGAACAGGGCGACGTCGTTGAGATCGGGCCGGGCGGCGGCCGCTGGACCGAGGAACTGATCGCCCGCTGCCGCAAGGTGACGGCGATCGACATTTCCGAGACCTGCGTCCGGGAGTGCCGGGAGCGCTTCAAGGGCGCGGCGAACGCCGAGTTCATCGTCGGCAGCGGTTCTGACCTCGCGCCGCTGGCGGCCGAATCGGTCGACGCGGTCTGGTCGTTCGACGTGTTCGTCCACATCAACAAGCCAGAGTTCAGGAACTACGCCAGGGAGTTCGCGCGGGTGCTGCGCCCCGGCGGCAAGGGCGTCCTCCAGCATGGCGCGGTGGGCGGCGAGAAGGGCGGATGGCGAAGCGACGTCACGACCTCCGACGTCGCCCGCTTCCTGACGGAGGCGGGTCTGGAGGTCGAAAGCCAGATTACCGACTGGCACGACGGCGGAATGGAGTTCAAATCCGGGCTCTACGGCGACGTCGTCACGACCTTCCGCAAGCCGAAATGACCGTTCTGCGGTCAGTCTGGGACGGGCATCCGGGCCTCCGCTTCCTGGTCGTGGGCGGTTCATGCGCGGTCCTCTATTTCGCGCTCTGCCTGACCCTGATCGAGGTCGGCAACCTTGGTCCGGCGCCGGCCAGCGCGATCACCTACTTCATTTGCTTCTGGATCAGCTACGGCGCACAGCGCGAGATTGCCTTCCGGTCCACGAGCAGCCATTCGGTGACGCTCGTGCGCTATGCGATCTGGCATCTCTTCGGCGCCACCGCGGTATCGCTCGGGACAGCCTATGCCAGCGAAGCATCCGATCTCTCGCCGGCCTTCGCGGCGGTCGTATCCACGGTTCTGTGCGGGATCGCCAGCTTCTTCATTTCGTCCCGCTGGGTCTTCCGGCAGGGCTAGGGACATGCGACGAACGGTCGGGGGATCACATGTCTGTTGTTGCTGATGCCGATATGCAGCCGAGCGCCGGTTCGCGGGCGGAGGCCATCGAACTGACGGTGCTGATGCCTTGCCTGAACGAGGCCGAGACGCTCGCAACATGCATCGACAAGGCGATGGCCTATCTGTCCAGGGCGAACATTGTCGGCGAGGTCCTCATCGCCGACAACGGAAGCACGGACGGCTCCATCGAGATCGCCGAGGCGCACGGCGCAAGGGTCGTCCACGTGCCGGTGCGCGGCTACGGCGCAGCGCTCAGACACGGGATCGAGAACGCCCGCGGCAAATTCGTCATCATGGGCGATTCAGACGACAGCTACGATTTCAGCCGTCTTGACCCGTTCGTCGAAAAGCTGCGCGAAGGCTATGACTTCGTCATCGGCAACCGGTTCAAGGGCGGTATCGCGACCGGCGCTATGCCGTTCCTGCACCGCTATCTCGGCAACCCGGTCCTCTCCTTCCTCGGCAGGCTCTTCTTCCGGTCCGACATCGGCGATTTCCATTGCGGGCTGCGCGGGTTCCGTCGGGAATCCATCAACGCGCTCGGCCTGAAGGCGCCCGGCATGGAATTCGCCAGCGAGATGGTGGTCCGCGCCTCCCTGGGCAAGCTCCGCATCGCCGAGGTGCCGACCACGCTTTCTCCCGACGGCAGGTCCCGGCCTCCGCATCTGCGCACCTGGACGGACGGCTGGCGGCATCTGCGCTACCTCTTGCTCAACAGCCCGAAATGGCTGTTCGTCTATCCGGGAGCGGCCATCCTCGCCTTCGGAGCGATCCTGACCGTCATTCTCCTCCAGGGACCGGTCCAGGTTCTCCCTGGCGTGGTCCTCGATACGCACAGCCTGATCGTCGGATGCATGGCCATGCTCGTGGGAGCGTCATGCCTCTCCTTCGGCGTCATCGCGCGATCCTATTCCGCGACGCGCGGCTTTCTGCCGGTCAACACCCGTCTCGCCCGGGTAAAGGCCTACGCCACGCTGGAGCGTACGCTCCTGTGCGCAGGCGCCCTTGCGCTCGCCGGCCTGAGCGGACTGGGCTATGCCGTCTGGCAATGGGCGGCTGCGGATTTCGGGGCGCTCGAGTACAACGGCATGGTGCGCATGTTGACCGTCTCCTGCACCCTGATCGCCCTTGGCCTGCAACTGGCGTTCGCGGCTTTCCTCGGTGCCCTGATCGACATCGAGACGTAGGGGATGGCGTCCGGCAAGCCGAACAGCCAGTACAACGTCGCGAAGCCCGACAGCCTCGCCATCCGCCTGGCGCATCGCCAGCGCGAGGTGATGTTCGAGCGCTGGCTCCGGACCTGCTCGGTCGGACCGCAGGACACGATCCTCGACGTCGGCGTCACCTCCGACACCACCTACAGTTCCTCCAACTACCTCGAGGCGTGGTATCCGCAGAAATCGAAGATCGTCGCCTGCGGCATCGACGACGCCTCGTTCCTTGAGGACATGTATCCCGGAATGACGTTCGTGAAGGCGAACGGGCTCGACCTTCCGTTCGAGGACGGATCCTTCGACGTGGTTCATTCCTCGGCCGTGCTGGAACATGTCGGCTCGTACGAGAACCAGATGCGGTTCGTCCGCGAATGCGCGCGCGTCTGCCGCCGGACCTTCTTCCTCACGACGCCCAATCGCTGGTTCCCCGTCGAGTTCCACACCTCGCTGCCGCTCGTCCACTGGCTGCCCAAGAGCATGTTCCGCGGCCTCCTGCGGCGAACGTCGCTCGGCTTCTTTGCGGACGAAGCCAACCTCAACCTCATGACCGGCCGGGAACTCGCCGGCATAGGCAAGTCGCTCGAGGGATGGTCGACGCCCGTCGAGACGGTCTCGCTCGGCGGCCTCACCAGCAACATCGTGCTGGTCGGGACGAGATGCACCTGAGCGCTCGGGAAGCCATCGGGACGAAGCAGGCGATCGGGCTGCTCGTCTGCCTGTTGGCAGCCGTCGTCAACGTCGTCATCGCGACACACACGCCCATGACGCTGCTTGCGGACGCATTCGGCGACGACGCGACGTTCATCCGCGCGGCGAACACCCTGCTGTCCGGAAATTATCTCGGAGACTACAATTCCGCGACGCTGACAAAAGGCCCCGGCTATTCCATCTTCCTGGCGCTCGGCCACCTCACGGGCCTGGCTGCAAGCCTGACGATTGCGCTGTTTTTCCTCACGGCGCTCGCAGCCTTCAGCTACATGGTCGCGAGGACGTACGGGGCATTCCTCGCGGGAGCCCTGGTCTTCGTCCTTGGCGCGTTGCATCCCGTCTTGCCGATGGAACGCTTCGTGCGGGATTCGATCTATCCGGCGCAAGTGCTGCTGATGCTGGCCGCGTTCATGGCCGCGTTCTACGTCTTCCGGTACCGTCCCTTCCGCTTCGGCATTCTCGCGGGTCTCGCGCTGGGCTGGTTCTGGCTGACGCGCGAGGAGGGGCCGTGGGTGATCCCGGGTCTCGGCCTGCTCGCCTTCGGCGGGTTCGCGGTCGCCTGGCGCGACGGGCGCGGATTTCGACAGCCGGCCTACGCATCGCTGGCGATCGCCGGTGGCCTCCTGTTCTGCAATCTGGCCTATATCACCGCGAACTGGGCCGCCTACGGCTCCTTCGTCGGCAACGAGTTCAAGGAGAAGAACTTCAGCCGGGCCCTCTCCTTGCTTCAATCGGTGCGGGACGGAGACCAGATTCCCTACGTGCCGATATCGAAATCCACGCGCCGCGTCGTGTACGGTGTCAGCCCGACCTTCGCCTTGCTCGAGAAGGGCCTCGATCCGACGAATCGTCCGATCGCCGATCATGGCTGCCAGTTTTACAAGCAGACATGCGGAGACTACGCCGGCGGTTGGTTCATCTGGCACTTTCGCTCCGCGGCGGCGGACGTGGGAGCCTTCGAGTCCCCGGAAACCGCGAGCGTCTTCTTCGGAAAGATGGCCGACGAGATCGAGGCGGCATGCCGGGCGGACAGGCTGACATGCGAACCCGGCTTCCTGTCGCTGATGCCGCAGGTTCATCCAGAACAGGTTCGCATGCTCCCGACGAAGTTCCTTCACGCGTCGGGTTTCTTGATGGATCCCGCGCGCCTCATCCACGACCGGCCGTCAAGCGGCTCGCTCGATCTTCGGAACTTCGCGCTCGACGTCTTGAATTATCCGCGAATCCGATCGACCGCGGGCCCGGGCAGGACGTTGATCCTGCGGTTCTGGTGGACGCCCAAGGCCGAAGCGTGGCCCGCGTTCACCGTCATGGATGCCGCGGGATTTCCGGCCATCCAGACGCTCGAATACCAGGCCGCGGGAGGCAGACCGGCATCCGGTCCGGTCGGGCTCACGATTACGACGCGATGCGACGTGAAGTGCACCCTGCTAGTAGAACCGGGGCCGGGCCGGGAACGTCTGACGATTCCCCTTGCGGATGCGTTCGACGAGCCGAAAACGTACGCCACCGCCTATGGTCGGCTGCTGCTGAGCGTCAACGACACGCTTCCCGATGGACAAGAATCGACGATCGTCCCAAGGATACGCGGCATGATCGCCGCGGCATACGTGCCGCTTCTCTGGGTCCTCGTGCCGCTGGGAGTGGCTACGATGGCCGTCGCGGCACCGATGTCGCTCTTCAGGCGGGCACATCTCGAATGCGCGGTGCTGGCGGCGAGCCTCTGGGGCCTGGTGATCTGCCGGCTCGCGCTCATCGCGCTGA
>CATMOC010000228.1 GCA_950071955.1 uncultured Mesorhizobium sp.
CGGCCGCCGTCAGTTCGCCCACCAGCGCGCCCTCGTTCATGACGTAGATGCGGTCGCACATGCCGAGCAGTTCCGGCATCTCGGACGAGATCATGACGACACCCTTACCTTGTGCGGCCAGTTCGTTGATGATCGTGTAGATTTCGTACTTCGCGCCGACGTCGATGCCGCGCGTCGGCTCGTCGAGGATGAGCACCTCGGGCGAGGTGAACAGCCACTTGGCAAGCACCACCTTCTGCTGGTTGCCGCCCGACAGATTCACGACCTTCTGGAAGACGGTCGGGGTGCGCGTGGCGAGCGCCTCGCGGTACTGTTCGGCGACGCGCGTCTCCTCGTTGCGCATCAGCACGCCCCGGCTCGACACGCCGTCGAGGTTCGCCAGCGTCGTGTTGAAGCGGATGGTCTCGTCGAGGACCAGGCCAAGCGACTTTCGGTCCTCGGTGACGTAGGAAATGCCCGCGGCGATGGCGCGCTGGACCGTAGAGACGTCGATCGGGCGGCCCTTCAGCTTCACGGTGCCGGAAATGTTGCACCCGTAGGAGCGGCCGAAGATCGACATGGCCAGTTCGGTTCGGCCCGAGCCCATGAGGCCTGCGATGCCGACGACCTCGCCGGCCCGCACGGAGAAGTTCGCGCCCTTGATGACCTTCCGCTCGGCATGCTCGGGATGCCATACCGTCCAGTCCTCGACCTCGAGCAGCACGTCGCCCGGCGTGCGGCGGTGTTCGGGGAAACGGTGGGTCATGTCGCGGCCGACCATGTCGCGGACGATGTCGTTCTCGCTCACGCCGTCCCTGGCATCCTTGGTCGAGACGGTCGTGCCGTCGCGGATGACGGTGATCGTGTCGGCGACATAGCGTACCTCGCCGAGCTTGTGCGAGATCAGGATGCAGGTGACACCCTGCGCCTTCAGGCCGAGCATCAGGTCGAGCAGCTTGCGGCTGTCGGTTTCCTGGAGCGCTGCGGTCGGCTCGTCGAGAATGAGCAGCTTGACGTCCTTGGACAGCGCCTTGGCGATCTCGACGAGCTGCTGCTTACCGACGCCGATGTTGTCGACCAGCGTCGTCGGCGGCTCCCTGAGCCCGACCTTGGCGAGCAGATCTTCCGTGCGTCGGTTGGTCTCGCGCCAGTCGACCACGCCGCGCCGAGCGCGCTCGTTGCCCAGGAAGATGTTCTCGGCAATCGAGAGCTGCGGCACCAGCGCCAGTTCCTGATGGATGATGATAATGCCGCGATCCTCGCTGTCGCGGATGTCGCGGAAATGGGCGGGCGCGCCGTCATAGACGATCTCGCCCTCGAAGCTGCCGGCGGGATAGACACCGGACAGGACCTTCATCAGCGTCGACTTGCCGGCGCCGTTTTCTCCGCAGACGGCGTGGATCTCGCCCTTGCGCACTTTGAGGTCGACGCGGTCCAGCGCCCTGACGCCGGGAAACGTCTTGGTGATCTGGCGCATCTCGAGGAGGGTGTCGGCGGTCATGGCCCTGATGTCCTGGCATGCGGTGGAAGGCGCGGACGCCTTCCACCGTGGTGCCTGACGTCCGATGGCTACTTGATCTGGTCCATCGTGTAGTAGCCGCTGTCGATCAGCACCTTTTCCCAGTTGCTGGCATCGACCGAGACCGGCTCGAGCAAGTAGGACGGCACGACCTTGACGCCATTGTCGTAGGTCTTGGTGTCGTTGATCTCCGGCTCGCTGCCCTGGAGCAGCGCGTCGACCATGCCGACGGTGACGCGGGCGAGTTCGCGCGTGTCCTTGAAGACGGTCGAATACTGTTCGCCGGCGAGGATGGACTTCACCGAGGGGACCTCGGCGTCCTGACCGCTCACGATCGGCATCTTCATGTCGCCCGAGCCGTAGCCCACGCCCTTCAGCGCCGACAGGATGCCGATAGACAGGCCGTCATAGGGCGACAGCACGCCGTGCACCTGCTTGTCGGTGTAGTTGGCCGACAGGAGGTTCTCCATGCGGGACTGCGCCACCGCGCCATCCCAACGCAGCGTGCCGACCTTGTCCATGCCCATCTGGCCGGACACGATGCTGATCTTGCCAGCATCGATCATCGGCTGCAGCACGCTCATGGCGCCGTTGTAGAAGAAGAAGGCGTTGTTGTCGTCGGGCGAGCCGCCGAACAGTTCGACGTTCCATGGCGAGGTGTCGGGAAAGCGCTCCTCGAGGCCTTTCACCAGTGAATTCGCCTGCTGCACGCCGACCTTGAAGTTGTCGAAGGTGGCGTAGTAGTCGACGTTGCCGCTATCGCGGATCAGTCGGTCGTAGGCGATGACCTTGATGCCGGAGGCGGCGGCATTCTCCAGCGCGTTCGACAGCGTCGTGCCGTCGATGGCCGCAATCACCAGCACGTCGACGCCCTTGGTGATCATGTTCTCGATCTGGTTGAGCTGGTTCGGGATGTCGTCCTCGGCATACTGCAGGTCGGTCTCGTAGCCTGCGGCCTTGAACTGCTCGACCATCGAATTTCCGTCCGAGATCCAGCGCGCCGAGGACTTGGTCGGCATGGCGATGCCGATGGTGCCCTTGTCCTGCGCGAAGGACGGAACGGTGAATGCGGCCGCGAGCAGGGCGCTCGTTGCCAGGGCGACGTTCAGAAATCTCATTGCACTTCCTCCCATGGAATTCGGCCCCGGGGCGGAGCTCGAAACCTTCGATATGTTTCACGAGGATCCGCGGGCGGTCATCCGCCCGTGCAGTCTCCTCCCTCGGACGCCGGGAGCGGGGTGCTTTCGCGCCTCGCCCTGCAGCGGTGGCGACTCGTGAACCGTCGAGCCATGCTCGTCAAATGCAATTCTCCGTGATAGTTATACCAGAATTGTCATGACGCATTCCAGGAGGGCCGCTTGCCTGAACGCCATCCCGCCCCCGGCATCATTCCGCGGCGGGACGAACTCGCCCGCAAGGGCCTGCGCCTTGCGCATCTGCGACTGATCTGCGCCCTGAAGGAAACCGGCCAGATGAGTGCCGCCGCGGCACAACTGGGCGTTTCCCAGCCCGCCGCCTCGCGCATGGCCGCCGAGATGGAGGCGATCGTCGGGGTGCCCCTGCACACGCGCCATGCGCGCGGCGTGGTTCTGACCCCCTACGGCGAGAGGCTCGCGATGCGGGCCGGGATGATGCTGCAAGGCCTCGACGATACGGCGCGCGAACTGACGGAACTGGAACGGGGAAACGAGGGCACGGTCTCCATCGGCGCCGTGACGGGCGCAGCGCTCGACCTCGTCCTGCCGATCATCAGGCGCGCCCGCGTGACCCGCCCGAACATCTCGGTCACCGTGTCTGTGGACACCAGCGACCGGCTCGCCGAGAGCCTGCTCGCCTCGCGGATCGATTTCTTCATCGGGCGCCTGCTGGGCGACGTCGACCCGGGCCGTTTTTCGCTGATCGAGATCGGCCCGGAGCCGCTCGCCATGATCGCGCGCAGCGGCCATCCGCTGACCCGGCGCCCGACGGTGACGCTCGAGGAAAGCGTCGTCTACGACTGGGTTCTGCAGGCGAGCGGCAACCTCATGCGCCGCACCGTGGAAGGCCATCTGATGGCGCGTCAGGTGCCGCTGCCGCGCAAGGTCCTCAGCACGTCGTCGCTGATGCTGACGCTGGCCTACATCAGTCAGTCCAATGCCGTCTCGGTGGTCGCAAAGGCCGTCGCGGACTTCTACAGCAGGGAGGACGGGCTGGACGGCCGCATCGTCGTCCTGCCGCTGGACACCATGATCGAAGTCCCCGCCTACTCCCTCATCACGCACGCCGAACGCCCGCTTTCGCCCGCCTCGGAGATCCTGTTCGAGATGGTACGGGAGACGGTGGTTGCCAGCCGGGCGGACGCGGGAAGCCAGGCAAGAGGCGTTTACAAAAATGATATAGTATGATTTTTTGACTGCGGGCACTCGCCCATTCACTGCAAGGGAGGAATGAAATGCTTCGCAGCAAAGCACTATTCGGCGCGGGTGTACTCGTGTCGTTGACCATGATGACGTCCGGTGCGATGGCGCAGACGATCGGGTTTTCCCAGATCGGTTCCGAGTCCGGCTGGCGCGCCGCCGAAACCACGCTCACGCGCCAGCAGGCCGAGGAACGCGGGATCGACCTGAAGTTCGCCGATGCCCAGCAGAAGCAGGAGAACCAGATCAAGGCCCTGCGCTCCTTCATCGCCCAGGGTGTCGACGCGATCCTGCTCGCTCCCGTCGTCGCTACCGGCTGGGACTCGGTGCTCGAGGAAGCCAAGGAAGCCGAGATCCCGGTGGTCCTGCTCGACCGCATGGTGGACTCCTCCAAGGACCTCTACCTGACCGCCGTCGGCTCCGACCTGGTGCATGAAGGCGCGGTCGCGGGCCAGTGGCTCGTCGACACCGTGGCCGGCAAACCCTGCAACGTCGTCGAATTGCAGGGCACGACCGGGTCGTCGCCGGCGATCGATCGCAAGACCGGTTTCGAGAACGCCATCAAGGGCCACGATAACATCAAGATCACCCGCAGCCAGACCGGCGACTTCACCCGCACCAAGGGCAAGGAAGTCATGGAGAGCTTCCTCAAGGCCGAAGGCGGCGGCGGCGACATCTGCGCGCTCTACGCCCACAATGACGACATGGCCGTCGGCGCCATCCAGGCCATCAAGGAAGCCGGCCTGAAGCCCGGCGAAGACATCCTCGTCGTCTCGATCGACGCCGTGCCGGACATCTTCAAGGCCATGGCCGCCGGCGAGGCCAACGCCACCGTGGAACTGACGCCGAACATGGCCGGTCCGGCCTTCGATGCGCTTGCCGCGTACATGAAGGACGGCACCATGCCGGAGAAGTTCATCCAGACGGAATCGAAGCTCTACACCCAGGCGGACGATCCGCAGGGCGAGTACGATCGCCGCAAGGACCTCGGCTACTGACACCGGGTGGGAGAGGCGGCGGGGAAACCGGCCGCCTCTCGGCTCGTCTGGACTTCGGACGTCCCGTGTATGACGTTCGCCGGACGAGGGGGAGGAACCAGTCGAAAGGATGGACGCCGTGGCCGTCAGCCCGCCGCTTCTTTGCGCCGAGGCCGTTTCCAAGTCATTTCCCGGGACGATCGCGCTCGATCGCGTGGACTTCACGCTTCACGCCGGGGAAGTGCATGCCCTGCTGGGGGAGAACGGCGCCGGCAAATCGACGCTGATCAAGTGCCTGACCGGCGCCTACCGGCGTGACGCGGGCGATATCCGCCTGGAAGGACAGTCGATCGACCCGCGCAACACGCTCGACGCGCAGCGCTACGGGATCGGCACGGTCTACCAGGAGGTGAACCTGCTGCCGAAGATGTCGGTCGCGGAAAACCTTTTCCTCGGGCACCAGCCGATGCGCTTCGGCATGGTTTCGGGCCGACGGATGAACCGCCAGGCCAGGGAGACGCTGGCGCAGTACGGGCTGGCCATCGACGTGTCGCGCAGCCTCGACAGCTATTCGGTCGCAGTGCAGCAGGTCGTCGCGATCGCCCGGGCCGTCATGCTCTCCGGCAAGGTCCTGGTGCTCGACGAACCGACCGCCAGCCTCGATTCCCACGAAGTACACATGCTCTTCGACATCGTGCGCTCGCTCAAACATCGTGGGCTTGGGATCGTCTTCATCTCGCATTTCCTCGATCAGGTCTTCGAGATTTCGGACCGCATCACCGTCCTTCGCAACGGCCGGCTCGTCGGGACCAAGCCGACCGCCGACCTCGACCGCGTCGAACTGGTCAACATGATGCTGGGGCGCGACCTCGAGGGCGAGACGCGAACCACCGGCCGCAAGGACCTCCCGACCGCCGAGCCGAGGCTGGCGTTCCGCGGGTTCGGCCGCAAGGGCCGCATCACGCCGTTCGACCTCGAGATCAGGCCCGGCGAGGTCGTCGGCATGGCCGGCCTCCTTGGTTCGGGACGGACCGAGACGGCGGAGACGCTGTTCGGTCTCACGCCGCACGACAGCGGCACCGCCGCACAGGACGGCAGGCCACTGAGGCTCGCCTCGCCGCGCGACGCGATCGCCGCCGGCTTCGGCTTCAGCCCGGAGGACCGCAAGAGCGACGGCATCATCGCCGACCTGAGCGTACGCGAGAACATAGCCCTGGCGCTCCAGGCCCGCATGGGCTGGGCGCGTCGGCTGCCGCTGCGCCAGCAGAACGCCATGGCCGAGGATTTCATCCGCCGCCTCGACATCCGAACGCCGGACGCGGACAAGCCGGTCGGGCTCCTGTCGGGGGGCAACCAGCAGAAGGTGATGCTGGCGCGCTGGCTTGCAGAGGAATGCAGACTGTTGCTGCTTGACGAGCCTTTCCAGGGCGTCGATATCCGCGCCCGCCGCGACATTGGCCGCAAGATC
>CATMOC010000229.1 GCA_950071955.1 uncultured Mesorhizobium sp.
CTGGTGCGAGAGGGCACCCTGGCACCGCAGGCGCTGGTGCAGCTCTGCATGGGCGTGCCCTGGGGCGCGCCCAATGATCTCAACACCCTGATGGCGATGGTCAACAACATCCCCGAGGATTGGACCTGGTCGGCGTTTTCGCTGGGCCGCGATCAGATGCCCTATGCCGCCGCCGCGGTGCTGGCCGGCGGCAATGTGCGCGTCGGGCTGGAGGACAACCTCTTTCTCGACAAGGGCGTGCTGGCCACCAACGCGCAGCTGGTCGAGCGCGCCGTGACGATCGTGGAGAACATGGGTGCGCGGGTGATCGGGCCTGACGAGGTGCGCAAGAGGCTGGGGCTTGTGAAGCGGGCGCCGGTGGCGGCCTGACGCGCGGATTTGCCGACCATCCAGACTGTTTCGAGGAGGCTCTTCATTGAAGACGGTCAAGTTCACCGCGATGAAGGACGGCGATCGGGAGGACTACGAGTTCCTCAACGAGCACGAGATCGGCTTTGCCGCCAAGACCGGCGACAGGCTGCTCGAGGCGCTGGTGAAACTCGACGAGAGCCTGTCCGGCTACCAGATAACCCGCCTGGGCCACTCCCTGCAGGCCGCGACGCGCGCCTGGCGCGATGGCGCCGACACCGACTGGATCGTCAGTGCCCTGCTGCACGACGTCGGCGACATCTACGCGCCCTATAATCACGACGAATACGCGGCGGCCATCCTGAAGCCCTTCGTGCGCGAGCAGTGCACCTGGGTGGTGGAGAAGCACGGCGACTTCCAGCGGAAGTATTATGCGCATCATGTCGGCGGCGATCCGCACGCGCGGAACAAGTTCGCCGGCCATGCCTATTTCGACGATTGCGACCGGTTCTGCGAACGCTGGGACCAGTCGAGCTTCGATCCAGCCTACGACACGCTGCCGATCGATTTTTTCCGTCCCTTTGTGACCGAGGTGTTCTCGCGCAAGGCCTACGACCCGTCCTTCATGAGGCCGGGCGAACGCGTGCCCCTTGGCGATCCCGAAACAGCAAGAGAAAGAAACGGAGCATCCGCATGACCATCACCAGGGCCGCCTGCATCGGCGGCGGCGTCATCGGGGGCGGGTGGATCGCGCGGCTGGCGCTGAACGGCATCGACGTTGCCGTCTACGATCCGCACCCGGAGGCCAAGCGCAAGGTCGACGAGGTGATGAAGAACGCGCGGCGCGCCTACAAGCGCATGGCGGCGAAGGGTCTGCCGAAGGAAGGCAAGGTCACCTATGCCGCCTCCATCGCCGAGGCGGTGAAGGACGCCGACTTCATCCAGGAAAGCGTGCCGGAGCGGCTCGACGTCAAGTTGAAGACGCTTGCCGAGATCGAGGCGGCCGCGCCGGCCGACGCGCTGATCGGCTCCTCGACGTCGGGCTTCAAGGCGACCGACATGGCGAAGGACATGAAGCATCCCGAGCGCTTCCTCGTCGCCCACCCGTTCAACCCGGTCTATCTCCTCCCGATCAATGAGCTGGTGCCGGGCGAGAAGACCGGCAAGGCATTCGTCGAGCGGGCGAAGGCGGCCTATACCTCCATCGGCATGAAATGCGTCGTCATCAACAAGGAGATCGACGCCTTCGTCGGCAACCGCCTGCTGGAGGCGGCCTGGCGCGAGGCGCTGTGGATGATCAAGGACGGCATCTGCACGGTCGAGGAACTGGACGACATCATGCGCTACGGCTTCGGCCTGCGCTGGGCGCAGATGGGCATGTTCCAGACCTACCGCATCGCAGGCGGCGAAGCCGGCATGCGCCACTTCATGGCCCAGTTCGGACCGGCGCTCGCCTGGCCCTGGACCAAGCTGATGGACGTGCCGGAGTTCAACGACGAACTCGTCGACCTCGTCGCGACGCAATCCGACGAGCAGTCGGGCAAATGGTCGATCCGGGAACTGGAAAGGATCCGCGACGAGAATCTGGTCGGGATCATGGAAGCGCTGGCGAAGGCCGAAAAGGGCAAGGGCTGGGGCGCGGGCGAGTTGCACAATGCCTACGTGAAGCAGCTTGGCAAGGCGGCCGGCAAGAAGGTGTCGAAGGCGGCCGAGAAGGCGAAGGCGGGCAAGCCCAAGAAGAAGGGAGCCGCGAAGGGAAAGAGGGGGTAGTCTTCATATCCCCTACCACCGCCGCGGTCCGGCGGATATCCGGCCGAGAGGTGAGGAAAAGCGACATGGATTCAGGGCAGACCGAAGCGGGCAGAGCGGAACGGCCGAACGTCGTTCTGGTCCTCGTCGACGACATGGGTTTTTCTGATCTCGGCATCATGGGATCGGAGATCCGCACGCCCAACATCGACGCGCTGGCACACAACGGCGTGCTCCTGTCGGCCATGTACAATTGCGCGCGGTGCTGTCCAACGCGTGCCTCCCTGCTCACCGGGCTTTATCCGCACAAGGCCGGGATCGGCCACATGGGGACCAATCTCGGAACCCCGGCCTACCAGGGGTTCCTGCGCAACGATGCCGCCACGATCGCCGAACTGATGCGGCTCGGCGGCTACCGGACGCTGATGTCGGGCAAGTGGCATGTCGGCGGCGACTACACAGCGCGGCTGGTCGACAGCTGGCGTGTGGGCGACGTCGAGCATCCGACGCCGCGCCAGCGCGGTTTCGACCGCTTCTACGGCTTCGTCGACGGCGTGATGAATTTCTTCTCGCCGCACTACATGATGCGCGACGATTCCCGCGTCGAGGTGTCGCCGTCCGACTTCTACCTGACGGATGCGATCACCGACAATGCAATCCAGATGATCGACGAGAGCGTCGAGCAGGATCAGCCGTTTTTCCTCTATCTGGCCCACCATGCGCCGCACTGGCCGCTGCAGGCGCCGGAAGAGGATATCGCGCGATATGACGGCGTCTATACCGGCGGCTGGGACGTCACGCGCACGGCGCGGCACGAGGAGATGCAGGCGCGCGGCGTGCTGCAGCACAAATGGAACATCTCGCCGCGCGACGAGGCGGCGCCGGGCTGGGGAGACGTGAAGGTCAAGGACTGGGAGGCCGCCCGCATGGCTGCCTACGCCGCGATGATCGACCGGCTCGACCAGAACATCGGGCGCGTCACCTCCCGGCTCAAGGAGTTGGGCATTCTCGACAACACGCTGATCCTCTTCCTGTCCGACAATGGCGGCTGCGCGGAGTTCATGGCGGAAGACGGCTGGGGCAAGTATTACTCGGACCGGCACAATGACGGGCGCAAGATCGAGATCGGCAACCGGCCGACGCTGAGGCCCGGCGGTCCGCTGACCTTCATGAGCTACGACCTGCCGTGGGCGAACGTGTCGAACGCGCCGTTCCGGCTGTTCAAGCACTGGGTACACGAGGGAGGCATTTCGACGCCGCTCATCGTGCAATGGCCGAAGCGGTTCCGCCCGCAGACGGTGGTCCACGCCCCCTGCCACGTGATCGACGTCCTGCCGACCATCCTTGCCGCGACCGGCGTCGGCTATCCGTCCGAACTCGGCGGCGAGGCGATCCAGCCGATGGACGGCGAGAACATTCTGCCGCTGCTCGAAGGCCGATCCTGGGAGCGGGAACGGCCGCTGTTCTTCGAGCACGAGGGCAACTGTGCGATACGCGACGGCAAGTTCAAGCTCGTCCGGAAGTTCAATCAGCCGTGGGAACTCTACGACATGGAGGAAGACCGCACGGAACTGAACGACATGATGGGTTGCAACGAGCCGCTGACCGCCCGCCTGACGCGGGACTACGAAGGCTGGGCCGAGACGACCGGCGTCGCCGACTGGAACCGGATGCAGCCGATCCTCTTGAAGGCCTGGGAACTGGGCGACGTGCACGGATGAAGCAGGGATTGGTTGCAACATGAATTTCGGCCTGACCGAGGAACAGTCTCTCATCGTAGAGACCACGCGGGCATTCGTGGAGAACGAACTCTATCCGCACGAGCGCGAAGTGGAGCGCTCTGGGCGGTTGGAGATGGACCTGATCCGCGAATTGCAGAAGAAGGCGATGGCGGCGGGGCTCTACGCGGCCAACATGCCGACCGAGGTCGGCGGCGCCGGGCTCGATACGCTGACCTGGCTGCTCTACGAGAAGGAGCTCGGGCGCGCCAACTACGCGCTGCACTGGACCTGCGTGGCACGGCCTTCCAACATCCTGCTTGCCGGCACCGACGAGCAGAAGGAGAAGTATCTCTATCCCTGCATCCGCGGCGAGACCTGGGACTGCCTGGCGATGACCGAGCCCGGCGCCGGCTCCGACCTGCGCGGCATGAAGGCGAGCGCGGTGGAGAAAGGCGGCGACTGGGTGCTGAACGGCACCAAGCACTTCATCTCCCACGCCGACATCGCCGGCTTCGCCATCGTCTTCATGGCCTCGGGCGAAGAGGACACGCCGCGGGGAAAGCGCAAGAAGATCACCGCCTTCTTCGTCGACAAGGGGACACCGGGATTCTCGGTACGCGAGGGCTACCGCAACGTCTCGCATCGCGGCTACACCAACGCGGTGCTGGAATTCGACGACTGCCGGTTGCCGGCGAGCCAGGTGCTGGGCGAGGTCCACAAGGGTTTCGAGGTGGCGAATTCCTGGCTCGGCGCGACGCGGCTGCAGGTCGCCGCGACCTGCCTGGGCCGGGCCGAGCGAGCGCTGGCGCATTCGATCGACTATGCCGCGCAGCGTCAGCAGTTCGGCCAGCAGATCGGAAAGTTCCAGGGCGTGTCCTTCAAGCTTGCCGACATGGCGACGGAGCTGAAGGCGGCGAACCTCCTGACCTTCGAGGCCGGCTGGAAATACGACGCCGGCACCGTGACCGACGAGGACATGGCCATGGCCAAGCTGAAGGCGACCGAGATGCTCGCCTTCGTGGCCGACGAGGCGATCCAGATCCACGGCGGCATGGGTCTGATGGACGACCTGCCGCTGGAGCGCATCTGGCGCGACGCGCGGGTGGAGCGCATCTGGGAAGGCACGTCGGAGATCCAGCGCCACATCATCTCGCGCGCGCTGCTCAGGGCGGTGGGGGGCTAGTCCGCCCGATGGCGAAAGCGGCGTTCCGCGAAACGGATCTCTATCTCCCGGTCAAGCGCATGCTCGAGGGGCAGGGCTACGAGGTGAAGGGCGAGATCGGGGCGGCCGATCTCGTGGCCGTGCGCGACGGCGACGAGCCGGTGGTGGTGGAGCTGAAATCCGGCTTCTCGCTGTCGCTCTACCATCAGGCGATCGACCGGCAGGCGCTGACCGACGCTGTCTACATCGCCGTGCCGCGCGGCCCGGGCAGGGCGTCACTGAAGGCGCTTGTCGAGAACCGGAAGCTCTGCCGGCGGCTCGGGCTCGGGCTGCTGACGGTGAAGCTCGCCGACGGGTTCGTGGAGATCCACTGCGATCCCGAGCCCTACCGTCCGCGCCAGTCCAAGACGCGCCGGGGGCGGTTGCTCAAGGAGTTTGCCAAGCTCGTCGGCGATCCGAACACCGGCGGAACCACGCGGCGCAACCTCGTCACGGCCTACCGGCAGGAGGCGCTGCTGTGCCTCAGCCTCCTCAATGTCCTAGGGCCGACGAAGGCCGCGCTGGTCGCGCGGTACACGGGCGTGGCGCACGCGCGGCGGCTGATGGCCGACAATCACTACGGCTGGTTCGAGCGCGTGGGGACCGGCGTCTACGGTCTCAGCCCGAAGGGGACGGAGGCGATCGTCGACTACGGGTCCGAACTCGGAAAGCTCTCGACCGCGCGCCCCTTCGCCGACCTGCCGCAGACCGGAGCCGGACAATGAACGCGCCGCGCGATCTTTCCCGCCTGCTGCGCCCGAAGACGATCGCGGTGATCGGCGGCGGCTTCTTCGGCTCCAATGTCGTCAGGCAGTCGCTGAAGATGGGCTTCGCCGGCACGATCTGGCCGGTGCACCCGACGAAGGATTTGGTGGAGGGCCTGCCGGCCTACCGCTCGATCGCCGATCTTCCCGGCGTGCCGGACGCCACCTTCATCGGCGTCAACCGGCATCTGACCATCGACATGGTGCGCGAGCTCTCGGCCCGCGGCGCCGGCGGCGCGATCTGCTTTGCTTCGGGGTTCCTGGAGGCCGGCGCGGACGATGCCGACGGGGCGCGGCTGCAGGCGGACCTGATCGCCGCGGCGGGCGACATGCCGGTGATCGGGCCGAACTGCTACGGGCTGATCAACTATGCCGACGGGGCGCTTCTGTGGCCCGATTACGCCCCTCCCAATGGCTGACGCCACCCCCCCGCCGGGCGCCATCGGGCTCGCCGCCCCGTTCGAGCTCACCCATGACCTGGCTGACGCGATGCAGGCGTTCCGCGCCATGGCCGGGCGGATCGCCGCGCTGATCGACGAGATCGTGAAATCC
>CATMOC010000230.1 GCA_950071955.1 uncultured Mesorhizobium sp.
CGATCGGCAGGTCGAGGCCGTGGGCCTCCATCGCCTCGCCGTCGAGCAGCTCGTCCTCGACCCCGACGACCTTCGCGCCCGCGCAGCGCAGCACCCGGCGGCGTACGACGTCGTGCGGCGTGGCCGCGGTCGCCTGGTAGAACACCGCGGCGGCCGGGGCACGCCAGTCGATCAGCAGGCTGTCGCGGTCGGCGTTGCGCAGCCCGATGCGGCCGACGTAGCGCGGCTCGGGGTCGACGTCGGGGTCCATGTCGAGGCGGCCGAAGACCAGGCCCTCGTGGGCGGCGTCGAGCTGGGCGATGCGCCGGGCGGCCTGGAAGACCATGGCGTCGCGCTCGACCAGCCCGCCCTCGTGGCCCAGGCGTCCGCGGTCGTGGCCCTCGCGGGCCAGCCGCTGGGCCGCCTGGGAGGAGGCCGCGAGCTGGACGTAGACGCCGTCGACGTACTCCTGCTCACGCGCGATCTCGGCTGCTGCGAGGTCCTCGGTCACCGCGTCCTGCTCCCTGTCCACCGGGCCGCCACGGGGGCGACGGCACGCCTGCTGCTCCTCCTGCTGCGACGCCTGCGGGGGCGCGGGCAGCAAGCACCCGACTTTACCGGTCCCGGGGCCCGGACCGTGACCGGACGGGGGCCCTGGGACGGCCGCCACGGGTGTGGGGCTTCTCACCCACCGGCACGCCCGCGCGGCGAGGCCGTGGACCGGCTCCACGAAGCGGTACTCCGTGGTCCTCCTCGCTACCATCGGCCACCGGCCCCCCGGAGCCGACGTCGACGAGGACGTCCTCCGTGCGTCGGGCCCGAGCCCCCCTGCACAGCCCGCACGACACGCTTCCCCGCGAGGACCCAGGACCGACGTGAGCCAGCCCAGCACGCCCGCCCGTCTGCACCGGACCCTGCCCGTGGTGGCCGTCCTGCTGGCGATCGTCGCGACGTTGGCGCTGGCCGCCTCGACGATGAGCAGCCCGGCCCCCGCGGAGGACCCGCTCTCGGTGAGCGCGACGGCCCAGGCGCCGGTGGAGACCCCCGGCGACGAGCGACCCAACATCATCTTGTTCTCCACCGACGACCAGCGCCTCGACGAGATGGTCTTCCTGCCCAAGACCAACGAGCTGATCGGTGCCGAGGGCCTGACCTTCACCGAGGCGCTCACCCCGCACCCGCTGTGCTGCCCGGCCCGCGCGGAGCTGATGACCGGCCAGCTCGCCCAGAACAACGGCGTGCGCACGAACTTCCCGCCCCAGGGCGGCTACGAGGCCTTCGACCCGACCTCCACGATCGGCACCGACCTCTCCGCCGCCGGCTACAACACCGCGTTCCTCGGCAAGCCGCTCAACGGCTACCACCACAGCTACGGCCGCGACCCGGGCTGGACGCTGTTCAACGCCACCAGCCACGGGTACGCCGACTACTACAAGTTCGTGCAGTACGACAACGGCGAGCTGACCCGGGTGCCCGGCTACTACACCGACTACCTGTCGGAGAAGGCCGTCGAGTACGCCCACCAGCTCAGCAGCTACGACGCGCCGTTCTTCATGTGGGTCAGCCACTTCGGCCCCCACCCGGCCAAGGGCCGCGAGGGGTGCCACGACGAGTCCTGCAAGAACGGCCCGCCCAAGATGTCGCCGGGCTACCGCGCGATGACCCGTCTCACCGGGCAGCGCCCGCACGAGGCCGAGGCCCAGGCGCTGGCGCGCGACATCATCTCGGGCCCGTCCTTCAACGAGCGGGACGTCTCCGACAAGCCCCACCTCATCCGCAGGCAGTCGCCCGCCGCGGCCCGCAAGGTCGTGCGCACGCAGCAGGCGCGGGCCGGCGCGCTGGCCTCGGTCGACGGACGGCGCGATCACCAGCCGCCCACGCAGCGCCTCCGGTCCCACCCCGGCAAACTTGGGCGGCCGGTCCAGCGCCAGATGCAGCTTGGCCGCGTCGCCCTTCATGCGGATGTTCGTCAGCGCCCGCACGAACCCGGTACCGACATGCCGCGCGCCGACGTGATCGAGGAAGGTCGTTCGCGGATTGATAGCCGAGACGATCGTGCGGGCGCGGATCTCCTCGCCGTCGTCGAGGATCACGCCCGCGGAGCGATGGTTCTCGACGATGATCTTCCGGACGTCGGCGCCGCAACGCACGGTGCAACCGGCGGCTCCCGCCGCGCTCGCAAGGGCTGCGGCCACCGCGCCCATGCCGCCCTTCGGCACTACTTGCGCGCCGGGGACACCCGCCATCTCGCCTGCCAACCGGTAGTAGAGCCCGAGCAGCGAGGTGGGCGAGCGCGGTCCCAGATGCGCGCCGAGCGTCGCGTCGAAGGCGATCAGGCCCTTCAGCCGGTCGTCGGCAAGATGCTCGTCGAGAACGTCCGCCACGTTCATCAGCACCATGCGCAGGAATTCGCGCATGTCCTCCTTACCGAGACGGCGCAGCGAAAGCGCGGCAGACCCGAGGGCAGAAGCCTGCGACAGGTTCATGGCGGCGAGGTCCGGCGGGCGGCGCGACAGGAACGGCTTCAGGATGCCCGCCTGGCGGAAGAGCAGCGCCCCCAATGCGGACCATGCCGCTTTTTCCGTCCCATCCACCGCGCCCTCCAGCGTCTCGCCATAGGCGCCGGCAAGCGTCAGCGGATTGCCGTCCAGCGAAAGCGCCGTCGTCGGCGCGTCGGGGCCGCTTTCGAATTCCAGGCCGTGGCGCGCGAGGTCGAGCCCCTTGACCATCTCGGGGTGCAGCCGGTTGACGATGTGGGCGAGGCCCGAGACGCGGAAGCCGGGCGCGAATTCGTGCGTGCAGGCGCCGCCGCCCGGCGCGTCCGCCGCTTCCAGCACCAGCACCCTGCGACCGCTCCGCCCGAGTGCCGCGGCGCAGGCGAGGCCGTTATGTCCGCCGCCGATGACGATCGCGTCCCATTTCGCCTCAGATGACGTCATGGGCCGGGCTCATGTGCTTCGCGCCGCGCTTCAGGTCGCGCAGGATCTCGGCGGCCGCGTTGCGCCCGGGCGCGCCCATCACGCCGCCGCCGGGATGGGTCGACGAGCCGCACATGTAGAGCCCGCCGATGGGCGAGCGGTACTGTGCGTATCCCGGCACCGGGCGGTTGAAGAGCAACTGGTCGAAGGTCAGTTCGCCCTGAAAGATGTTGCCTTCGGTCAGGCCGACCTCGGCCTCCAGTTCACGCGGCGTGCGCACCTCCATGTGCACGATGCGGTCGCGGAAACCCGGCGAGTAGTCGGCGATCTGCGAGATCACGGTTTCGCCGAAGGCATCGCGGTCGGCGTCCGTCCAGTCGCGACCTTCCACCTTGGGCGGGCAATACTGCACGAAGCAGCTCATGAAGTGCTTTCCGGGTGGCGCCATGGTGGGGTCGAGCGTGGTGGGAATGACGACGTCGAGGAACGGATCGGCCGACCAGCGCCCGTCCTTCCAGTCGTCGTAGGCGCGTTCCATGCGCTCGACAGAATCGGTGAAGTGCAGGTCGGCCTGCATGCAGGGAGAACCCTTGGGCAGGGCGGGAAATTCCGGCATCGAATCCAGCGCGATGTTGACCTTGCCCGACGAGCCCCGGATCTTGAAGTTCTTCACCCGGCGCAGGAAGACTTCGGGAAGGTCGCCCTCGTCCACGAGTTTCAGGAAGGTGCGCTTCACGTCGGCGTTCGACACGACCATCTTCGCGCGAATTTCCTCGCCACCGGTGAGCACCACGCCTTGTGCCTTGCCGTCGCGGACGATGACGCGGTCGACCCCGGCATCGGTGCGAATCGTCCCTCCGGATGCCTTGAAGGAGGACGCGAGCGCGTTGCTGACCGCGCCCATGCCGCCGCGGGCGAAACCCCAGGCGCCGACCGAGCCGTCGACCTCGCCCATGTAGTGGTGCAGCAGGATGTAGGCCGTCCCGGGCGACATCGGCCCGAGTGCGGTACCGATGATGCCCGACAGCGCGAAATAGGCCTTGATGACGTCCGTCTCGAAATACTCGTCGAGGAAGTCGGCGATCGACATGGTCCAGAAGCGCAGCGTCCTCGCCATCTCGTCGGCCCCCAGGCTCGCGAACTTGCGGCCGAGATACATGAGTTCGCCGAGGTCGCGCGGACGAAAACTGGTCGGATCGGGCGCGGTGCGCATGAGCAGGGGCTGGATGAAGCGGCACTGGCGCGTCACGTCGCGCGAATAGCGGTCGTAGGCCTCCGCGTCGCGGACGGAAAAGCGGGCGAACTCGCGCCGGTGGGCATCGTGGTCGCGGTAGTTGGCGAGATAGTCGCCGTCCCGCGTAAACACCGCGCCGCCCTCGTAGGCGATCACCTGCAGCCCATGCCGGGGCAGTTCCAGGTCGCGCATGATCTCGGGCCGGAAAAGCGAACAGACATACGAGCAGTTGGAATAGGTGAAGCCGGGCGGGAGGGAGCGGCTGGCCGCAGCGCCGCCGATCCAGTCGTTCTTCTCGACCACCAGCACGTCCAGTCCGGCACGCTGCAGGTAGCACGCGTTGACGAGGCCGTTATGGCCCGCACCGATGACGATGACGTCCCAGCTCTTCATGCTTCTGCCTGGCGAAACCGGCTCTCCCTTGACAAATCTGGCACGGGCAATCCGCGCCTGTCCAGTCATTTTGAATGAATGTTCAACAAACGCGGTTGCGTTTTCATCATGGTGCGCTAGGCTTTGCGAGACTTTTGACCGCCGCCGCACGAGATCGCAGACTGGGGAATCGGAGGATGGAAGAACCGCCGGTGAGCGAGCCCGAGTACGACGATGCCGCGATCCGCTTTCTCGAAGCGCTGTGGGGCGAAGGCTACCTGTCGCCCGGCGGTCCCGAGGAAGTCGACCGCGTACTGACCGGCATGTCGTTGATGGGAAAGACCGTGCTCGACATCGGCTGCGGAGCGGGCGGTATTACGATGCACCTGGTGGAGCGCCACGACGCCGCGCACGCGACCGGCTTCGATGTGGAGGAGCCGGTGATCGTGACGGCGCGCGACCGTGCGTGGAGGCGCGGCCTCTCGGGGCGGGTTGATTTCGTCCAGGCGCCGCCTGGACGGCTTCCCTTCCGCGACGCCAGCTTCGACGTGGTGTTTTCCAAGGATGCCCTGCTGCACGTGCCGGACAAGGACGCGCTTTTCGCCGACATCTTCCGCGTGCTGAAGCCGGGCGGCGAGTTCGCCGCCAGCGACTGGATGATCTCGCACGACGGTGAACCGTCCGAGGATATGAAAGCCTACATCGCCGCCGAAGACCTGAGCTTCGCCATGGCCTCTCCGAAGCGCTATCGCGAGGCAATGGAGAAGGCAGGCTTCGTTGCCGTCGCCACCGTCGACCGCAATCCCTGGTACCGCGACGTGGCCCGCGCCGAACTCGAAAAACTGAAGGGTCCGCTCTACGAACGCGCCGCCGCGGCGGTCGGCGAGGCCTATGTCGACAAGAACATCCGGACCTGGGAAGCCATGCAGAAGGTGCTTGACAGCGGCGAGCACCGTCCCACTCATCTGAGAGGGAGGAAGCCGGGCTGATGCTGCTCGCACCCATGGAGAGTGACGCAATCATGCCCGACACGACGGTCAGGGACCGCCGGCCCGATGCCGAGAAGAAGGGCCGCAAGGCCTCGAAGGAAGTCCGCAGGCAGCAGCTGATCGATGCCACGATCGATTCGCTCGCCAGGCGCGGCTATGCGGAGACCACGCTGGCCGATGTTGCCGATGGAGCCGGGCTGTCGCGCGGCATCGTCAACTTCCATTTCGAGAGCAAGGAAAAGCTCTTGGTCGCCACGCTCCAGTTCATGGCGGAGGAATACGCGGCGCACTGGCGCGCGGCGTTCGACAAGGCCGGCGACGACCCGGCGCGCCAGCTCTGGGCGCTCTGCGCGGCGGATTTCGACCGCGCCGTGTGCAGCAGACGAAAACTCGCCGCCTGGTGCGCCTTCTGGGGCGAGGCGAAGTCCCGCCCCACCTATCAGGCGCTCTGTGGCTCGCGCGACCAGACCTACCAGAACGTGCTCGTCGACATCTGCACGCGGCTGCGCAACCAGGGAAACTACGCCATCGAGCCGCGCGCCACGGCGCTTGCCATCAACGCGATGCTGGAGGGGCTCTGGCTTCGCCTGATGATGGGCACCGAAGAGGTTTCCCGCGAAACCGCCTTTGCGGCGGCTGCCGAGATGCTTTCCGCCACCTTCCCGAAACATTTCGCGCGCGAAGCCGGAGGGAAGATCAAGCCAGCATGAAGCGAAAACGAAAAATGGGAGCATGCATCATGAAGACCTTCAGGGAACGACTGGGACATTCCACCGCGCGGGCGCTCGCCGGCCTTCTGACCCTGCCGGTGATCGGGCCGGCGCTCGCC
>CATMOC010000231.1 GCA_950071955.1 uncultured Mesorhizobium sp.
GGGGAGCCTGTCCATCAGCGTCTGTGAGCCTTCGTTGTGCAGTCCGCGCCGGCCCATGTCGATCGCCTCGATCTGCGAGGGAGTCGAGGAACGGATTGCGTCGTAGTAGCTCTCGCAGATCATGAAGTAGTCCTTCACGATGCGCCGGAACGGGGTCAGCGACAGGATGTGGGTCACCACCGGCGCGCCGTCCTCGCGGCTGATGGCGAAGACGAGCCGCGAATCGGAGAGCGAGAGCTTCAGCCGGTAGGGTCCGTCGCCCTCGTCCCCAACGGGACGGAAGCTGTTCTCCTCGATGAGATCGAATATGGCGACCGCGCGCTCGTGCTCGACGTCCGGCGTGGAGCGGCCGATCGTCTCGTCCAGTTCGACGTCGATCAGCGTCTGCTTGCGATCGCGGTCCTGCGCCACCCGCGCCTCTTACATGTTGAGCCGGATCGTCACGGAACGCGCATGGGCGGCGAGACCTTCCGCCTCTGCGAGCGCGACGGCCGCGGGCGCCAGCATGCGCAACTGGTCGGGTCCGAGCTTCAGGATCGAGGTCCGCTTGACGAAATCGAGCACCGAGAGCCCCGACGAAAAGCGCGCCGAACGTGCCGTCGGCAAAACGTGGTTCGAGCCTCCGACATAGTCGCCGATGACTTCGGGCGTATGGCGGCCGATGAAGATGGCGCCCGCGTTGCGGATGCGGTGGGCGAAATCCTCCGCCGCGTCGAAGGCGAGTTCGAGGTGCTCCGGCGCGATCCGGTCGGCGAGCGGGATGGCGGCCTCCAGGTCCGGTACGACGATCAGCGCTCCGAAGTCGCGCCAACTCGCCGACGCGGTTTCCGCACGCGGCAGCGCCTGGAGCTGTCTCTCCACCGCCGCCGCGACGGCCTTGGCGAAACCGGCATCGTTCGTGATCAGGATCGACTGAGCGGCGGTGTCGTGCTCGGCTTGCGCCAGGAGGTCCGCGGCAATCCAATCGGGATCGTTATCGCCGTCGGCAATCACCAGTACCTCGGACGGGCCGGCGATCATGTCGATGCCGACGGTCCCGAAGACCTGCCGCTTCGCCGCCGCGACATAGGCGTTTCCCGGGCCGACGATCTTGACCACCGGGCGGATGGTCTGCGTGCCATGCGCGAGTGCGGCGACTGCCTGCGCTCCGCCGACGCGGTAGATCTCGGACACGCCTGCGAGCCGCGCGGCGACCAGCACCAGCGGATTGAGAATGCCGTCGGGCGCGGGCACCGCGATCACGATGCGCTCCACCCCCGCGACTTTCGCCGGCACGGCGTTCATCAGCACCGAACTCGGATAGCTGGCCGTGCCGCCCGGCACGTAGAGCCCCACCGATTCGATCGCCGTCCAGCGGGACCCCAGTTCGACCCCGATTGCGTCGCTGTAGCGGTCGTCGACGGGCTTCTGGCGTTCGTGGTGCGAGGCGATCCGGTCGCGCGCGAGCGTGAGCGCCTCGACGGTACGCGGATCCGCGCCTGCGACCGCCGCCTCGATCTCGTCGGAGGGGACCGCGAGTTCGTCCGCGGAAAAGGCGTTCCTGTCGAAGTGGTTGGTGTATTCCACCAGCGCCCTGTCGCCCTCCGCGCGCACCCGGGCGATGATCTCGCGTACGGTCTGGTCGACGTCCTCCGACACCTCGCGCTTCGACGCGAGCAGGGCCGCGAAGCGGGCTTCGAAGTCCGGCGCGTCGTGATGCAGCGTCAGGGCCATCGGCCTACACCCGGTGCGCCGGACGGGAGGTTGCCTCCCAGGCTCCGCCCACATCCGCGAGCCTCGCCTCGATGCATTCCACATCGAGACGGATGGTGGCATCTCCCGAAAACAGGAGGTCGACGAATCCGGCCGGAGCTTCGGTGGCGGTAAACTCGATCGCGAGAAGCGACAGCACCTCGTCCGGCTTGTTCCGGTCGATGCCGGCGGTCCTGATCCCCATCACGCGGTCGAAATGCAGGACGCTGCGGCGGCGTTCGTCGTGCCTGCGGAACAAGCGGCGAGGCGCCTCCCAGACGAAGCGGTTCATCGCCAGGACTATGCGCTTCTCGGCCGGTCGGTAGTCGATGTCGGCCACGCGCAGGACGGCGTCCTGCACGTGTGCGGAGACGACCCGAAGGTCTTCATCGTCGAGGGCCAGCAGTTTCAGCGGCGGCATTGGGCTGCTCGGATCCGGTGCGGTTCGGCGTCGGGCCTGTGTTAGGGGCTATCGGCTGACAGCGCAATGCAGCAAACAGCCCGGCGCTGTCAGGTTCCGTGACGCTCAGCCGGAAATCCGCTCGATCGTCGCCCCGCAGCGGGAGAGTTTCTCCTCGAGCCGCTCGAAGCCCCTGTCGAGATGGTAGACCCGGTTGACCGTTGTCTCGCCGTCGGCCGCCAGGGCGGCGATGACGAGCGACACCGATGCCCGAAGATCGGTGGCCATGACCTGGGCGCCCTTCAACCTCGGAACGCCGTCGACGATCGCCGACTGACCGGCCAGGCTGATCTTGGCGCCCAGCCGCGCCAATTCCTGCACGTGCATGAAGCGGTTCTCGAAGATGGTCTCGGTGATCTTCGATCGACCGTTCGACATGGTCATCAGGCCCATGAACTGCGCCTGAAGGTCTGTCGGGAACCCGGGGAACGGCTCCGTGGTCACATCGACGGGGGAAATTCCGGCACCGTTGCGCGCGATGCGGATGCCTTCGTTGGTCTGGGTCACCTGCGCGCCAGTCTGCGCCACGATGGCGAGCGCCTTGTCGAGAAGGTCCATGCGCGCGCCTTCGAGAAGGACGTCGCCTCCGGTCATCGCCACGGCCATGGCGTAAGTGCCGGTCTCGATCCTGTCAGGGATGATGCGGTGCCGCGCGCCCGAAAGCGCCGTGACGCCTTCGATCGTGATCGTCGACGTTCCCGCGCCGGAAATCCGCGCGCCCATGGCATTGAGGCAGTCGGCCAGATTGACGACCTCCGGTTCTCGGGCGGCATTTTCCAGGATCGTCTCGCCCTTGGCCAGCGAAGCCGCCATCATCAGCACGTGGGTAGCACCGACCGATACCTTCGGGAAGACGAAGCGGTTACCGACGAGCCCCCTGGGCGCCTTCGCGACCACGTATCCGCTCTCGATCTCGATCTCCGCCCCGAGCGCCCGCAAGCCGTCGATGAAGAGGTCGACGGGGCGCGTGCCGATGGCGCATCCGCCGGGCAGCGACACCTTCGCCTCGCCCATGCGCGCCAGAAGCGGCCCGATGACCCAGAAACTCGCCCGCATCTTGGAGACGAGCTCATAGGGCGCGACGGTGTCGACGATGTTGCGCGCGGTGAAGTGGATTGTCCGGGAATAGCCGGCATCCTGCCGCTCGCGCCGTCCGTTCACCGAATAGTCAACCCCGTGATTGCCCAGGATGCGGATCAGCTGCTCGACGTCGGCCAGGTGCGGCACGTTCTCGAGCGTCAGCGTGTCGTCGGTCATGAGCGACGCGATCATTAGCGGCAGCGCCGCGTTCTTGGCGCCGGAAATCGGGATCGCGCCTCGCAGCTCGTTTCCCCCGACGATCCTGATCCGATCCATGAAAACCCTTTTCCGGCCGAGAAGCCGTTCGCGCGTGGAATGGTTGGCCGGCTCACCGCCGGAACCGGCAGCTCCTAGAGCAATGCCGGGCTTCGTTCAAGGTTGACGGGTCCCCGCATCCGTCCTGCCCATCAAAGCGGCGGAAATCTGGCCGCTCATTCCGGCTCGCCGTCGGTTCTCGCGTCGATTCCCTGCCTCTGATCGGCCTCGCCGGCCCGGCGCGCCCTCGACTGCTGCTTGCGCCGCTGCAAATTGGCGCGCAGCTGCTCTGCGAGCCGCGCCTTGCGCGCAGCCTCGGTACGGCTCTCCAGAGCCGGTTTCCCGCTGTTTCCGCCGTTCCGGGCCATGCCGTCCGATCCCCGATCCGCTTCCGTCCCAACATGCCATACTTCGCTTGCGCTTCGAAGTCCGATATGTCAGAAGACCGCCGCATCCGAGGCACGCTGCGGTAGCTCAGTGGTAGAGCACTCCCTTGGTAAGGGAGAGGTCGAGAGTTCAATCCTCTCTCGCAGCACCATCGTTTTCTCCCGTGAAATAGACGACCACGAGCCTCCTTGGCGCCTGCCCCGTTCGTACGTTACGTGTCGGCTGGGGATTGTTCCGCAGGATTTCAGCATATCGACGCCGGGCGACCGCGAGGTATAGAGGGGTAGGTCGCTTGACGCGAATCGCCTGCATCGGGGCGAGACGGCACTGATCGCGAAAACAAACTTCCAATCATGTCTTGAGCCTGCCTGTGGCAACCGAAGGCGCGGCGTCCGCCGGTCACGCTCCACTCACGCATCCGTGTTGAAGCCATCTTCCCGACTTGCCCGTTGACCCTGTGACCAGGGACGAAACAACTGCAAGGAAAAGGAAAATTCCAATGATGAAATATCTGACCGCCGCCGCGCTCATCGCGGTATCAGGCACCGCGATCGCCCAGAACTCGAACAACAACGGTGATGGAACCGCCGCGCCGAAGATCGACGCGACGAGCGCGATGATCGAAGGAAACAAGATCACGAACGTTTCCGCTTCGATCGATAAGCCCGGCTACATCGTCATACACAGCGAGGGTGCGGGCGCTCCTCCAGCTTCTCTGGGACACCTGCGCCTGGAGCCGGGTATGACGGGCGATCTCAGCATCGAGGCAGACGGCCCGCTGGATCCAGCGACCAATCTTACGTTGATGCTGCACTACGAGACCAACGACAATGATACGTACGATTTCGGTCCCGGCATGACCGATGTCGACACGCCGGTCTCCGTCGGCGACGCCGTCATCAGCGTTCCGGTGAAGGCCGGCATGTAGTGAACTGGCCGACGCGAAGCGCGCGCTACGGCGCCCGCCTTCTTCTCGGCACGAATTCGCAGCCCCGCCTGGCAACTGTCGGCGGGGCTGTATCCGTTTCGAAATAAGGTGCGGATCGGACCGCGAGGAGATTCCCGGTCAGAACCTGACCGACAGCGTCGCCGACAGGGCATGCCCCATGGTGTCGGACGTGATGGTCCTGCTGAAAGGAAAGCCCACACCGCCGGGCCCGATCGGGTCCGCGAATATCAGCTTCCTCTCGCCCCCGATCAGCGCGAAATAATCGAGCCCCAGTGAGACCTTCTCGGTCATGGTGAGAGGAACGGCCAAGTCGTCGCCGATCGCTACCCGCCCTAAAATTTGCCTACTTTCGCTCCTTCTACCGGACCGAGGACCTGACGAACGACAGGGAACAATTTTCCTTCCGCTGCGTTTGTCCCGCGCCGCAACAATCCCGTAGTGCGTCGCAACAAAAACCTCTAGACATAGGACATCCGGCTGAGGGTGCGAAATCGTGGTGATTGATAGGCGTGCGTTCATTGGCTCCGTCATTGCGGGAGCCGTCGCCGGAAGAGGATTGTCAAGCGAGGCCTTCGCGCAACAGCAGCCGGAGGATTCCGCAGCCGCGAACTTCTCGTTCGACCAGGTCGTGGCCGAGGCGAAGCGGCTTGCGTCCGTCGCCTATGAGCCGCCGCCGGATACGCTTCCAAGCTTCTACGAGGACCTCAGCTACGATCAGTATCGGACGATCTGGTTCGATCCGAAGGCGGCGATATGGTCTGACGCGCCGACCGATTTCCGGCTCGATTTGTTCCATCCAGGCTTCCTCTACAAGCACCCGGTCTCGATTTCGCTGGTCTCGGATGGCAAGGCCGTGGAGCTCCCCTTCTCGGCGGATCTGTTCGAATACGGGGAACCCGAGCTGCGGCCCCAGAACACCGAAGGAATGGGTTTCGCAGGGTTCAGGGCACGCTATCCCATCAACTCTCCCGAAGCACATCAGGAGTTCCTGGTGTTTCTCGGCGCCAGCTATTTCCGAGCCGTTGCTCGCAACCAGGTCTATGGCCTGTCCGCGCGCGGGCTGGCGATCGACACGGGCGAAATGAGCGGCGAGGAGTTCCCGGCTTTTCGTCGATTCTGGATCGAGCAGCCCGGTCCCGGTGACGACACTCTCGTCATCAACGCCCTGCTCGACAGCAACTCTGTCGCGGGCGCGTACCGGTTTGCTGTCACTCCCGGCGCCGAAACGACCACCGAAGTGACATCGGAGCTTTTCTTTCGGCGAAGTTCGATGAAGGTCGGGCTCGCGCCTTTGACTTCGATGTTCATGTTCGGCGGAATAAATCGCGGCGCTTTCGACGACTATCGCCGCGCGGTCCACGACACGGAAGGCCTCCAGATGCTGACTGGCATGGGCGAATGGATCTGGCGGCCGCTCGACAATCCTGCACAACTCC
>CATMOC010000232.1 GCA_950071955.1 uncultured Mesorhizobium sp.
GCTAGGGCTAGGGCTAGGGCTAGGGCTAGGGCTGAGGCTAAGGCTAGGACTAAGGGCATTCACCTAGAACGTTTAAAAGAAAAACGGGGAGGCCGATCCCACACCCGTCAAGATCAAGCCGGAAAAGCCCGGCGGCACCATCATCCCCAACGAGGACAAGGCGGTTTACGATCGTGTCGCCTCGGGAGGCGAGAATGCCGCCCCGGCGCAGGAGAAGCTGCTCTCGGCAAGCGAGGAACCGATCGACATCGCTCCGAAGGCGGCGGCCGTCGAAGCCGATACGTCGTTGCCGGGTGTCGAATCGCCGCTCGTCGAGGAAGGTGAACCCGTGGCCCGCGCCAAGGCCGAAGACAGGGTCGAGCAGGAGATCGTCGACGACACCGCGTCGCCCGCCGACGAGATCGCGAGCGTCGCGCCGCGCAAGGTGCGCACGCTGATCGTGCGTCCGGACGGAACGCTTGTTCCGCGCGAGGAACCGGTGGCAGCGGAGCCGCAGGAACCGGTCCGGCAGGCGAGCCTGTCGGAACCCGCAGCAGTGCCGGCGGCGACGTTCGAAAGCACCAGCGACAACCAGGCTGCCGCGCCGGCCGCCGAACCGGAGGCAACGCAACCGCCGCCGGCGGGCGTGATCGAGAAGCCGGCTTCGCAGGAGGTTGCAGCGCCCGCCGCTGCCGCTGCGCCGGAAACCGCTTCAAACGATGTGGCTGCCGAGCCGGCGCCCGCCGCGGGCACGCCGGAAACCGCCCCCGTCCGGGTCGTGGAATCGAAATCCTTCAAGCCGGCCGGAGGTTCCACCCCCGATCGCGGACCCGTGGCGCCCGCCCGCCCATCCGACCAGCCCGTCGAGATTGTCGGCAGCGCCGGTGGAAATGCGCAGCGCGGGACCCAGGTCGCGGCGGCTGCTCCGGCAACCGCGCAACCCCCCGCCATTCCTGCCGCGCCGGCGGGCGGATGGTCCATGCAGATCGCCTCGCAGCCCTCGCCCGAGGGAGCCCAGAAGAGCTACGTCGACCTTGCGCAGCGCTACGGCTCGATCCTTGGCGGTCGCGGCGTCAACATCGTCAAGGCCGACATCGCCGGCAAGGGCACGTTCTGGCGCGTCCGCATCCCGGCACAATCGAAGGCCGAGGCGGTGGAGCTTTGCGAGCGCTTCAAGGCGGCCGGCGGAAGCTGCTTTATCGCCAAGTAAACATATCGCTCGCGCGAAACGGAATGGGCTGCCGACGGGCGGCCCATTTTCGTTTCAGGCGCAACGGTCGGAGCGGGACCGGCCGCGCCGAAGACAGGCACTGACAGGTGCGGCGTCGCAGCGATTCGTCTAGACTCCGGCCATGAGCGAATCAAAGGCGATCATCCTGGGCTGCGCCGGCAAGAGGCTGACGGATGAGGAGCGCGGCTTCTTCCGCGGCGAGAAGCCGTGGGGCTTCATCCTCTTCGCGCGCAACATCGGCGAAGCCGGCGAGATCCGCGACCTGGTAGGCGAACTCCGCGCGACGGTCGGGCGCGACGACGCGCCGGTGTTCATTGACCAGGAGGGCGGTCGCGTCCAGCGCATCCGTGCGCCGCTCGCTCCGGCCTATCCGACAGCCGCCGCGCTCGGCAATCTTCATCGGCGCGACGCGAAGGCGGGAGTGCGCGCGGCCTGGCTAATGTCGCGCCTGCATGCGTTCGATCTGATGCGGTTCGGCATCAATGCCGACTGCCTGCCGGTGCTCGACGTACCGGTAGAAGGCGCCCATGACGTCATCGGCGACCGTGCCTACTCGAGCGATCCGGCGGTGGTGGCTCGGATGGGACGTGCCGCCGCCGATGGCTTGATGGCCGGCGGGGTCCTGCCGGTGATGAAGCACATTCCCGGCCATGGCCGCGCCTTTTCAGACAGCCATCTGGCGTTGCCCGTGGTGGATGCCGGCCTGGAGGAACTGCGCGCCCGCGATTTCGCGCCCTTCCAGGCGCTGTCGGACCTGCCGATGGCGATGACCGCACATGTGGTCTACACCGCGCTTGATCCTGATAATCCGGCCACGACCTCGCCGAAGGTGATCTCCGAGATCATCCGCGGCGAGATCGGCTTCGACGGCCTGCTCATGAGCGACGACGTCTCCATGAAGGCGCTTTCTGGGGATTTCCGCCAGAAGACGCGCGCTATCCTTGCCGCGGGCTGCGATGTCGTCCTTCACTGCAACGGCGCGATGGACGAGATGCGCGCGGTGGCGGGCGAGGCGACGGTGCTTGCCGGAGCGGCGCTCGAACGTGCCGGGCGGGCGTTGTCCTTGCTCGGGCGGGACGACGGCGCCGAGGAACAGGCGCTGCGCGAGGAATTTGCCGCCCTGTTCGAGGCGGTTGCATGAGGAAGAAGCGGATTGGCTGAGGCCGGCAAGGGATCGAAGGGCACGCCCACGCCCCTGGAGCGCCTCTGGGCTCCGGACGAGGACACACGTGAACCGTCCGCGGCGCTGGTCATCGACGTCGCCGGTTTCGAGGGGCCGCTCGACTTGCTGCTGCATCTTGCCCGCAACCAGAAAGTCGATCTCGCGCGGATCTCAATCCTGGCGCTGGCCGAGCAGTACTTGGTCTTCGTCGATACCGCCCGCAAGCTGCGGCTGGAGATCGCTGCCGATTATCTGGTGATGGCGGCCTGGCTCGCCTACTTGAAGTCGAAGCTCCTGATACCGAAGCAGCCCGGCGACGAAGGTGAGAGCGGAGAGGAACTCGCTGCCGTGCTGCAGTTCCGGCTGAAGCGTCTCGAGGCCATGCGCGACGCCGCCTCCCGCCTCGTCAATCGCAACAGGCTCGGCCGCGACGTCATGGCGCGCGGCATGCCCGAGGTCGTCGTGCTTGAGAAGCAGACCCGCTATTCGGCTTCCCTCTACGATCTTCTCACCGCCTATGCGATCCAGCGCCAGCGCCAGGCGGTGACCAATGTCCGCATCGCCAGGCGAACCGTCTGGTCCTTGCAGGACGCGCGCGAACTTTTGACGCGTCTCGTCGGCCGAATGAAGGACTGGACCGCGCTCGATCGCTTTCTCGTCGAGTATCTCGCCCGTCCCGAGGAACGGGCGACCGCGATCGCGAGTTCCTTCGCGGCCTCGCTGGAACTCGTCCGCGAGGGCGCGCTGGAAATCCGCCAGCACGAAGCTTTCGCGCCGATCTATTTGCGGTCGCGTTCCAAGACGCCTGTCAGCGAGGTGAGCCATGCCTGAGCCAAAGCGTACGGCGGCGCCTTTTGCCGACGACCTCGACCAAGGATTTGACGACGACTTCGATCCGGTGGCGGAGAACGACAATCCGGCCGAACGCCTTCACATGGCCGAGGCGATCCGCATGGCGGAGGCCATCGTCTTCGCCTCGGCGGAACCGGTGAGCGAGAAGGCGCTTGCCGCGCGCCTGCCCGAAGGCATCGACGTGCCCGCCGTGATGGCCGAGATGCAGCGTCAGTACGAACGTCGTGGCGTCAACCTGGTCCGTGTCGCGGACGCCTGGGCATTTCGGACGGCCGGCGACCTCGGTTTCCTGATGAGCCGCGACGCGCCGCAGCAGAAGAAGCTTTCGCGCGCCGCGCTCGAGGTGCTTGCGATCATCGCCTATCACCAGCCGGTCACCCGTGCCGAGATCGAGGAGATCCGCGGGGTCGAGACGTCGAAGGGCACGCTCGACACGCTGATGGAAAGCACATGGGTCAGGATGCGCGGCCGCCGCCGCACGCCCGGCCGTCCGGTGACCTACGGCACGACCACCGCCTTCCTCGATCATTTCGGGTTGGCGGAACTGCGCGACCTGCCGGGCATTGACGAACTCAAGGGCGCGGGCCTGCTTTCGGCGCGCATGCCGTCCAACTTCTCCGTTCCCCTGCCGCCGGCCGATCCGGACGAACTGACCGAGGAAGAGGATCCGCTGACGGACATCGATCTGGAGGAACTCGGCCTGTTGACACCCCGCGGCGGGGATGATTGACGAAATCCTTCGTTGCGCGGGCAAGATTCCGCCGCGTTTCGCTCCGACGAAGGCATCATGACGCAAACGACGAGATCGCGGTCCGAGAGCGGGCGCGGCAGCCGCTCCCCGGCCGGGGTCAGCTTCGCCGCGCGGCTTGCGTTCGACGACATCTGGCACACCTTCGGCCCCGGCGCCGAAACGCTGCGCGGGGTCAGCGTGACGGCCGAACCCGGCGAGGTGCTGTGCCTGCTCGGGCCGTCCGGATCGGGCAAGACGACGCTCCTGAGGATCGCCGCCGGCATAGAGACGCAAACCCGGGGCAGGGTGCTCCTCAACGACCGCGAGATCGCCGGACCCGCCGTCTTCGTGCCGCCGGAAAAGCGCTCGATCGGCCTCGTTTTCCAGGATTTCGCGCTCTTTCCGCACTACACGATCCTCGACAACGTCCGCTTCGGCCTGACGGCCCTGTCCTCGTCCGAGGCGAAACGGGAAGCGATGACCGCCTTGTCGCGCGTCGGGCTCGAGCACCACGCGCGGTCGTTTCCGCACATCCTGTCGGGGGGCGAGCAGCAACGCGTGGCGCTGGCGCGGGCACTCGCGCCGCGTCCGGCCGTGCTTCTCCTCGACGAGCCCTTCTCGGGCCTCGATTCGCGCCTAAAGGACAGCGTGCGCGCCGAGACCCTGGCGATCCTGCGCCAGAGCCGCGCCACCGCCATCATCGTCACGCACGACGCGGAGGAAGCCATGCGCATGGGAGACCGCATCGCGCTCCTGCGCGACGGGGAACTCGTCCAGGTCGGCCCTGCGGAGGAACTCTACCAGCGTCCCGCCAATCTGTTCGTGGCGGGTTTCTTTTCCGAGTTGAACGTCTTCGACGGGCGCTGCGAAGACGGCAGCGTCGATACGCCGCTCGGCCGGTTCGAGGCTCCGGGTTTCGCTGAAGCGGAGGACGTCACCGTCGCGGTGCGTCCGACAGCGATCGAGGCGCACGAGCACGAAAGGGATGGCGCGACCGAGGCCAGGGTGATATCCCGGCGCTTCCTTGGCGACGAGGAAATCCTCGAAGCGGCGGTCGCGGGAGCCGAAATGCCGGTGCGGGGACGGATCAGGTGTGGCGCATTGTCCCCGGCCGCGCGCGATATCTGGCTCTCGGTCAGAAAGTCTGATGTGCTTGTGTTTGAAAGACGGGCCGAGAACGCTTAAGTCAGGGTACGAGTTTCTTTCGAAAGAGGATTGTCATGGGTTCCTTCTCGATCTGGCACTGGCTCATAGTGCTCGTGGTCGTGCTGCTTCTCTTCGGGCGCGGCAAGATCCTCGAACTGATGGGCGACATGGCCAAGGGTATCAAGAGCTTCAAGAAGGGTATGTCGGAAGAGGACGAGGCGGAGAAGGCTCGCACCGTCGAGCACCGCAACGACGAAACCGTCCCCACGCCGAAGGAAAAGGCCAGCAAGTCCTGATCCGGGCCTTGGTCCCGCAGAACTGCCTCGCCGGAATTTGAGCCATGTTCGATATCGGTTGGCCGGAGATGCTCGTGATCGCGGTCGTCCTGATCGTGGTCGTCGGGCCGAAGGATTTGCCGCGCATGCTGCGCCAGTTCGGCAAGACGTCGTCGCAGCTGCGCAAGATGGCCGGCGATTTGCGCAAGCAGTTCGACGAGGCCTTGAAGGAGGCCGATCTCGAAGATGTGAAGTCGACGATCGACAGCGCCCGCAAGCTGAACCCCGCCGCCGACATCCGCAAGGCGCTCAATCCGATGGAGAAGGCCGCCTCCGACGTGCGCGCCGGTCTCGACGGCCTGATGAAGCCGAAACCGGCCGACATCCCCGCGCCTGACGCGCCTGCCAGGGCGGAAGAACCCGCCAAGTCCGGTGCAACCGCCGGACCGGGTGACGAGGCAATCGGCAAGGTCGCCCCGCAGGAATCGGCTGCGACGTCCGCTCCTTCCGCGACCGCGCCGGCCAGCACCGCCAAACCCGCGGCCAAGCCGGCGACCGCAAAACAGGCCGCCGCGAAGGCGTCGACCGCGAAGGCTCCCCCCACGAAGGCGTCGGCCTCCAAGTCTCAGGCCGCCAAGTCTCCTCCGGCCGCCAAGGCCCGCGCCAAGACAGCCTCCGGCGATGCCGCGCCGCCTAGGAAGCCGGCGGGCAGGAAAACCACCGGGGCCTCTTCGTGAACGTCCACGACGACGACATCGACAAATCCTCCGCGCCGCTGATCGAGCATCTGATCGAGCTGCGCTCGCGCCTCATGTGGGCGATCGGCGGCTTCTTCGTCGCCTTTCTGGTCTGCTTCTTCTTCGCCAAGCAGCTCTTCATCCTCCTGGTCATCCCGTTCCAGTGGGCGACCGGCTGGGGGGG
>CATMOC010000233.1 GCA_950071955.1 uncultured Mesorhizobium sp.
CGCGAATGGGCCTTCGGCGGGGGCACGCGCCGGCTCCTGCACGCGAGCTCGGTGAACCGGCTCCTCTCCAACTGAGTTGCGTCGCATCCTCCCAAGCGACGCGGCGTCTCGGGCGATACCCTGAGGCCCTGACTCGGCCGGACCAAAGTGTCCGGCCGCTTTTTTGTTGGTCGCGCGGCTGCGAAAGGCCTCAGACACATACGCGCCAAGACAAGCGGGCAATTCCGGCGCCAGTTGATCCGCATCAATGTGGAACAGGCGGGTCCGGCTAGATTGCCGTTCTCTTCGAGCCGCATCGCTTCGGAAGAAGAACGGAGGGAGCGCCGCCCCTTGGGGTGGACGACCTCCATCGACGTCCGATCCGGCGCAGGCGATCGGGGAGAAGCCGTCCGCGTCCGAGACGCCCGGCACCTCCGGGCGACGCAGACACTGGACGGCTTCGGCTCAACTCTTTCGCAAGGGATCAAGACCATGGCCGAATCCGCCACCAAACTCACCGTGAAGAACGATAACAAGCAGCCTGCGAGGAAGGACGAGGCCTGGCTGCCTCTGACGAACCTCCGGCGCGAGATCGACCGGCTCTTCGACGACTTCCACCCGTTCTCGCGTGGCTTCCCGTTCGGCGGAGCGAAGGACCTCGAACTCGCATGGCCCAAGGCCGCGGCATGGCAGGTCGCGCCGGCGATGGACCTGGCCGAGAAGGAAGGCGAGTATGAAATCTCCGCCGAACTGCCCGGCCTTGACGACAAGAACGTCGAGGTGAAGGTTGCCAGCGGCACGCTGACCATCAAGGGCGAGAAGTCGGAGGAAACGGAAGAGAAGGAGAAGGACTACTACCTCTCCGAACGCCGCTACGGCTCCTTCCAGCGCAGCTTCCGGATCCCCGAGGGCGTCGACGTCGACAAGATCGAGGCGAACCTCACCAAGGGCGTCCTGACGGTGAAGCTGCCCAAGAGCGCCGAGGCCAAGAAGGACGAGAAGAAGATCGCGGTGAAGGCGGCCTGATCCGTCCGCGACCGCGCAACGCCGGGCGTGCCGCGAGATACGGCGCGCCTTACCCCGGAACCGTTACGGAGTCTCCCCCATGAAACACGACCTGCAGCGGACCGCACTCGACATCCTGACGTCATGCCTCGACATGAGCGTGGCCACGGTGCGGCCGGACGGAGCGCCGCAGGCGACCGTCGTCTCCTTCGTGCATGACGGCCTGCTGATCTATTTCGGCTGCGGCGCCGAGTCCCAGAAGGCGAAGAACATCGCGCGCGAGCCGCGCATCTCCGTCACCATGACGGCTCCCTATGGCGACTGGATGAAGATCAGGGGATTGTCGATGGCGGGAATCGCCGAGGAGGTCACCGCGCTCGGGGAACTGGAACAAGTCTGGACGCTGATGACCGATCGTTTCCCGCAGATTGCCTCGGTGGAGCCGGCGGAGCCGGGTTCGGTCAAGGTCATGCGCGTCAGGCCGACGGTATTGTCGATCCTCGACTATTCGAAGGGCTTCGGGCACACCGACCTCGTTTCGATCGAGGCGGGCGACATCGCCGAGACGCTCGACAGCATGCGCCACCACTGGCTGATCCCGCTGGGCGAAGCCGCCTGAGCGGAACGGGCCGTACCGCGTCAGCCTTGCGGGGTGGGGGCGAGCTGCGAGCCGCCGCAGACGTGGATGACGTCGCCGGTGATGAAGGAGGCGCGGTCGGATGCCAAGAAGGCGATGGCTCCGGCCACGTCCTCCGGCGTGCCCAGCCGCCCGAGCGGCGTGAAGGCGCGGAAGGCCTCGGCGGTCGCTTCGAGCTTCTCGGCGCTGCCGATGTTGAACGGCGTCTTGAGATAGCTCGGCGCCACGGCGTTGACGCGGATGTTGTCCGGGCCGAGCTGGACCGCGAGCGTGCGGGTCAGCCCGATCAGGCCCGTCTTGCTCGACCCGTAGCCGATGCCGGTGCCGCTGAGGTAGACGCGCGAGGCCACGTTGACGATGCTGCCGCCGCCGGCGGCGCGCATCAGCGGCAAGGCGGCCTGGGCGAGCAGCATCGGGGCGGTGAGGTTGAGCGCGAGCACGGCGTTCCAGACGTCGAGATCGACCTCGCCGATCCTTGGCGCGCCGGAGCGCCCGGCATTGTTGACCAGGCAGTCCAGCCGGCCGAAACGCTCGCCGATCGCGCCGACCAGCGGCGCCGCGAAGGCCGGATCGGACAGGTCGGCCCGGATGGCGATCGTCTCGACGCCGTGGCCGCGGCCGATCTCATCGCAGACGGCGCTTGCTGCCTCGCCGTCCAGATCGGCGATCGCGACGGCGAAACCGTCTTCGGCCAGCATCCGCGCGGTCGCCGCGCCGACCGCGCCGGCACCTCCGGTGACCAGGGCAACCTTCATTGAGGACCCCTCCGCATGCAGACGGGACGCCGTGGCATCAGCGCTGCCACGGCATCATCCGGCGTTGCAGCCATTGCAAGAGGTAGGTGAGCACGACGCCGAGCATCATGACGACGAGGAGGCCGGCATACATCTTCTCCGGGTTCAGCACTTCCCAGTAGTAGAAGGTGATGAAGCCGACGCCCTGCTTGGCGCGAAGGAACTCGACCGAGATGATGACGATCATGGCCGTGCCGAGCGCGATCCTCAGGCCCGCGAAGATGACCGGCATGGCGCCGGGAACGATGACGTGGCGCATCATCTGCCAGCCGTTGGCGCCGTAGTTGCGGCCAGCCATGAGGTAGACCCTGTCGATGCCGCGCACGCCGGCCATCGTGTTGATGGTCATAAGAATGAAGACCGCAAGCGCCACGACGAGGATTTTCGGCCCCTCGCCGAAGGGATCGGCGAAGATCAGCATGACGATCGGGAAGATGGCGATCTTGGGCAGCACGTAGATGGCCGAGAGCGTGGTGTCGAGCATCAGCCGCACCGTCTGGTTCACGCCCATCACGACCCCCAGCAGGATGCCCGGGATGGAGCCGAGTACGAAGCCGATCATCACGCGGCTGATCGTCGCCAGAACGTGGCTCTCCGACAGGAGGGTCCACACGCCGGCAAGACCGTCGCGCCCGAAATATTCGGGAATGAGCCAAGGCCTGCCAATCAGGCTGGTCTGGGAGAACTTGTCGTAGCGCACAGTCATGTCCCAGAGCCCGGCAAGGATGCGCGTCGGCGGCGGGAACCAGGTGGGATTGATGAGGCCCATCTGCGCCGAGAACTGCCACAGGAGGAGCACGAGGGCGGGAAAGCCGAAGGCGAGCGCGCGCTCGTAGGCCGTCCGGCGGCGCAGCGGTACCATGCGGCCGAGGCGCTCGCAGATCATGACCACGAGCACAAAGCTCGCGAGGATGGCGAGCCAAGCGAACGGTATCCACAACCCGACGAACGCCAGCACGGCGTTGAGCGCCACGATGGCCGCGGCGAGAATGAGAATGGCGCGGCGATCGGCTGCCTGCGAGGCGGAACGCGGGACGGGCTCCGTGGATACGGGAACCGGCTTCGCGGCGACTTCGGTCATTGCTGCAGTTCCATGGCGCGGATGACCTCGCTCGACAGTTGGTCCCAGATGCCGGCGCGGTATTCGGCGAAACGCGGCGTGTTCATGGCGTCGATGCTGCGGGGACGCGGAAGGTCGATCTCGAAGGTCGCCAGCCGGCGCCCCGGTTGGGCGCTCATCAGGATGACACGGTCCCCGAGCAGTACCGCCTCGTCGAGGCTGTGGGTGATGTAGACGACTGTCTTGCGGGTCTCCTCCCAGATGCGTAGCAATTCCTCCTGCAACACCACGCGCGTCTGCGCGTCGAGCGCACCGAGAGGCTCGTCCATCAGGAGGACCTCGGGATCGTTCGCGAGCGCCCGGATGATCGAAACGCGCTGCTTCATGCCGCCCGAAATCTGGTGCGGGTAATAGTCTGCGAATTTGCCGAGGCCGACGCGGTCCAGCCAGTAGCGCGCCGTCTCGTGGCGTTCCCTGTGGCCGATGCCGCGCATGCGGAGCCCGAAGGCGACATTCTCGATGACGCTCTTCCAGGGGAAGATGGCATATTCCTGGAAGACGACGCTGTTGAGCGGCTTGCCCGGGTCCGACCCGGGCCGAATCTCGATCGTTCCGGACGAGATCTCCTCCAGACCCGCCAGCATGCGCAGAAAGGTGGACTTGCCGCATCCGGACGGACCGACGATGCAGACGAACTCGCCTTCGGCGACGTCGAGGCTGAAATCGTCCAGCGCCGTGATCGACCCGGCGAGCGTCGGGTAGGTTTTGGTGACGTTGCGCGCGACGATTTTCGGCGCGCGGGGCGCGCCACTCGGAGCCATGCTGTTCATGCGGTTTCCTCACCGGAGGGTCGGCGCATGGGACGGGCCCATGCGCCGGGTCGACGGTCGGCGACGAAAGGGCCGCCTAATGGGCGCCGAGGGTCTCGATCGCCTTTTTCGTGAAGGTTTCGTCGATGGCCTTCGTCAAGTCCAGCGGCTTGTCGTATTCGGTGCGGCCGTTCTCGCGATGCACGCGCTCGATGTCGGCGAGGCCGTCGACGGGGATGGCCACGTTCGGATCGTAGATCACCGGGCTGCCGGTGCGGATCGCCTCCTCGGTCGAGGCCGTGTAGGCGAGATAGGCGTCGATGTTCTCCTGGGCCAGGTAGTCGTCGCCTTGCATCATGCGGGCCGCTTCTGCGAGCGCGAGCACGAAACGCTCGGCCACGTCCGGCCGCTCGTTGATGAACTTGCCGGAGCCGACGAAGGCGATGGTCATCAGGCCGGGCGTGATGTCCTGCGCCAGCACCACGGCGTTGCCCGAGGCGATCGCCTGGTCGGAGAAGGGCGAGCTCAGCAGCGCGGCGTCAATCGACTTGCCGTCAATGGCGGCCGGCATGTCGGCATTGCCGATGTTCATCAGCTCGACGTCTCGAATGGTCAGGTCCGCCTGCTCGAGCGCCTTGGCGACGAAGTACTCTCCGCCGCTGCCGGGACCGCCGGCCGCGCCGATGCGCTTGCCCTTCAGGTCGGCGATGGTCTTGACGGCGCCGGAATCGGCCAGATCCTTACGGACCAGAAGCTTGGTCGGTCCGTCCTTCATAGGATCGAGCGCGCCCGGCGCGATGATGCGGATGTCGAGACCGCGATCCCAAGCCGACCACAGCGAGGAGACGATGGCGATGCCGCCAACGTCGACGCTGCCCTGGTCGAGGAAGGCGATCGCCTCGGTGCCCGACTTGACGCGCTCGAATTCGACGTCGAGCCCGTATTTGTCGAAGATGCCGCGACCTTCGGCTACATAGGCGGTCGCAAACTTCATGATCGGCACATAGGCGACTTTCACCGCCTGCGGCGGGTCGAGCGGCGCGACGTCCGCGGCGTTCGCGGCCCCGATCGACAGCGCGCTCCCAAACGCAATCGCGGTCGCGACGGCTCGGGCTTTCCAGTCAGTCATGTTCAGCATTGTCTCTCTCCCTTTATGGATTTTCTTTTCGGATATCGGCCCGGGCTCTTCACGGCGCCGGTCTTTCAATCGTAAACGGGCGGCACGCAAGCATGTCGCCTTCCTCAAGCCTCCGCCATCGCCCTCGTGGGGCTGAGATAGGCGCCCTGCGCGGCAAGATTACGCCTCAGTTCGGAAATGGGAACCTCGGCAGGCTCGATTCCGCGGTTGGCAGCGATCGCGGCGGCGATACCGGCCGCGTGGCCGGTCAGCCAGCACTGCGGGATCTCGCGCATGAAGGAATGGCTGGTCGCGTCGCAGGACAGGTGCCGTCCCGGCGCCAGCAGCCCGCCGATGTCGGCGGGGACGATGCTGAAATAGGGCACCGATATGTTGGCGAATTTCGGCGACAGCGGCGGCGACACGCCGATCTCGTCGGGGGCGGTGCGACCGTCCCACATCTCGCGCGTCAGCTTGCCCCTGCCCACGAGCCGGCGGCCGTGGCGCACGCCAAGCTGGGGCGCGGAGACCATCAGATAGGCGTCCGAGAAGCCGGGGGCGTGCTCGCGGTAGAAGGCGAGGTGCCGGATCATGAGCTGGTGGCTCTTGATCTCGACCTCGGACAGATCCTCGACCTTCAGCGCCGAATAGCCCGACAGGCGCGGCCCCATGAAAACGGCGACGTCGTTGCGCCAGGACACAACCGGCCGTTCGAAGAAGCGCATCGCCTCGCGGCCGCGTGCCATGAACTGCGAATACTGCTCGGGCGTCTCGGCGCGGAAACGCAGGAAGGCGTCCATGTCGACGCCGGCCAACATCCAGGCGGTGTTCATGCAGCCGTGGATGTCGCGCTGGTCGACTTCGGTAA
>CATMOC010000234.1 GCA_950071955.1 uncultured Mesorhizobium sp.
CCGCAGACTGGCCGCACCCATATTCGCGCGAACGGGCGACCTTCCCGCTGGGCGACATGGCGTCAGCGAAATACTGGCCGCCGGTCTCGCGCATCGACAACGTCGCCGGCGACCGCAATCTCGTCTGTTCCTGTCCTCCCGTCGAGGCGCTGGCAAGCTAGCCAGCCCCGCAAGCGAGGCGGCCCGGGCTGTCTTGCTTCGTTGCAGGCGAAGAACACCGGCTGAGGCGCGGTCCGAGGATCGACGGTCCGCGCTTCCGCACCCGAATGGAGGAGTTCTGTTGCGTTATTGATGTGCATCAACGAATCCGCCTTCCGGAGGTGCTTCCTTTCCGTTTCCCGAACAGGAAGGATACGCTGATGTCAGTCTCAAGCTTGAAGAAGGCCTTCATGGCCGGTGCGCTGTTGATGATGGTGGCCGGTCCCGTCGCGGCCGACGACGATGACGATTGGAGCGGGTCGGGTCCGCGCTGGGGCATGGGTCACATGATGGGGAGCCGCGGCGGCCCGATGATGGGCTATGGCTGGGGCGGCCCGGATACGATGCTCGATCGCATCGATGGCAGACTTGCCTTCATGCGGACGGAGCTCAAGATCACCGACGAGCAGACGCCCGCCTGGGAGGCATTCGCGTCCGTCGTGCGCGACACGGCCGAGACGCACAATACGCTGATGCGTTCCACGATGGAGGAAGTCTGGAGCGGTGATTTCCAGAAGAAACCGCTTCCGGAGCGCCTATCAATCCAGGAAACACATCTGGAAGCCCGTCTCGAACAGGTGAGGCAGGTCAAGGAAAAGGCGGACGCGCTCTATGCCGTGCTGGATGACGAGCAGAAGAATGCGGCCGACGACGTGGTGCTGCCGATGATGGGCATGGGCCATGGCCGCGGCTTCGGACGCGGAATGATGCCGTTCCGCGAATAGAAGCTGGCATTGGGATGGGAGTTCGCGCGGTCCGCAGCCCGGGTGTCGAGGCGGACCGCGCTCATGAATTCCCCATGGACTGCGACTTCGAGACCGAGGGAAAGGTCATGCGGCGTCATGCCTGCAGTCGCCAGCGCAGCAACCAGCGCTCGATCTGCGACAGCATGAGAGCCGAAGCCAACCCGATCAGCCCGAGTATGACGATCCCCGCAAACAGGTCGGCCGAGCGGAAGCTGCGAGCGGCCAGCATGATCCATTGTCCGAGTCCGGTGCGGCTGGTCAGCATTTCTCCCACGATCGTAATGATCAGCGCGACCACCAGTCCCACCCGCATCCCGGACAGGATGTCCGGCAACGCGTTCGGCAGCGCGATGATCCGCAGGTAGCTGAAGCGGCCAAGCCGCAGCATGCGGCTGACCTCGACCAGGCGCACGTCGACGGCGGCAACGCCGTAGGCAGTGGCGAGCAGCATCGGCCACACCGCGCCGAAACCTACCGAAGCGAGAACCATCGCGTCGGACAGGCCGAAGAAGGTGATCGCCACGGGGATCGCTGCAGAGGCCGGCAGCGGCCGCAGCAGTTCGAGGGTAGGCATCACATAATTCCGCGCGAAGGCCGAGATACCGATCCATGCGCCGACCATGATCCCGAGCACCGACGCCAGCAGCCATCCCAGGAAGATGCGCTCCAGCGTTTCCGCGGTGGCGGAAGCCAGCCGGCCGTCTTCGAAACCATTGGCGAGGGCGTTGAAGGCGGCGAGCGGCGGCGGCAGAAACACCGGCGCCACCAGCCGGTAGGCACTGATCAGATGCCACAGGAAGACGAGCAGCGCCGCAAAGCACACGCTCGCCAGGCCCCAGAGGAGGTCGCGCTGCCTCATCGCCTGGGTCCAGTGAAGTTCATGCGGCGCAGCACGATGCCTTCGATCCGCACCAGCAGGTAGTTGAAGCTCCATCCGACGATGATGAGCCAGACGAGGTAGGCGAACATCCACTCTGGCCGCAGCGCCTGCTGCGCGATCTGCATTCCGTAGCCGAGGCCGAGCGGGTTCACCGCCACTTCGACGGTGACCGCCACGATCAGCGAAACGGTGGCGGCCAGGCGGAGCGCGACGAAGATCCGCGGCAGGGCGGAAGGCAGAACGATCTTCCAGATCGCCTGAGCGCGCGACATCCCGAGCACGCGCGCCACCTCCAGCAGGCGCGGTTCGATACCGGCGACCGCTGCGCGCGTGAGCACGAGAACGGTCCAGACGACGCCGAAGGCGACGACCGCGATCTCGAGCCGGAAGCCCAGCCCGAAGACCAGCATGAAGAGAGGAATGATGGCGACGGAAGGCACCGGCCGGACGAGTTCGATCGAAACGGTCATCAACCTGTTGAGCACGCCGGAGAGGCCAAGAACGATGCCGGCGAGAATCCCAGCGGAACCGCCCACGAGCAGGCCGCCAAGCGCGGCGCCCAACGTCTCGAGCGTGGCTCGGATCATTGATCCATCCGCCAGCGCCTGCAGCAGCGATGCCAGGATCTCCACGGGACTCGCCAGGGCGTCGCTCTGGATGCCGTATGTGGTGGCGGCAAACTGGGCGGCGGCAATCACGGATACGGGGAGGATGGCGCCCCTCCAGTTCATGACGCCGGCTCGCGTTCCGTGTCCCTGATGAAGTCATACAACTCGCGGCGGATCCGCAGGAACTCCGGGTCCTCCGGAGTCGCGACCTGGTCGCGGGGCCGGCCGATCCGAACGTCGAACACCTTGCCGATCCGTCCCGGATTGCGCCTGAGGCCGATCACGCGATCCCCGAGATAGATCGCCTCCTCGAGGTCATGCGTGACGAAAAAGACGGTCATGCGCTGCTGCATCATCAGCCGCTGCAGTTCGTCCTGCAATCCCTGGCGGGTCATGGCGTCGAGCGCGCCGAAGGGCTCGTCCATGAGCAGCACCTGTGGCCTCTGCGCCAGGCTGCGCGCGATCTGCACGCGCTGCTGCATGCCGCCCGAGAGCTCCGACGGAAACTTGCCGCCGTCGCCTTCCAGGCCCATCAGGGCGATAAGGTTTGCGATGATCGCTCCCCGCTCCGCACGCGGCGTGCCTGCGGCCTCGAGCGCGAGCTCGATGTTCCCCGAAACCGTTCGCCACGGCAGGAGCGCCTTTCCGTAATCCTGGAAGACAATCGCGATCTCGGGCCGCGGCCGGGCGATGGCCTGACCCGCATAGGAGACCACCCCTTCACTCGGTGGATGAAGTCCGGCGATGAGACGCAGCATCGTCGTCTTGCCGCAGCCGGAGGCCCCGACCACGCAGACAAACTCTCCTTCCGCGATGTCGAGGTTCAGGCCCTCCAGCACCTGCTTGCTGCCGAACGCCACTCCGGCGTCCCGAAAGCTGATCAGCGGAGTCATCTCAGGAAGGAGCCCCGACCGGTGCGGCGTAGGCGGGCGGTGGCACGAAGGCGTGGTAGCGCTCCTCCAGCAGTCTTGCGAAGCGGATACAAAGGATATCGTCGAGCTGATCGCCGACGATCTGGACCCCAATCGGCAGTCCATCGTCGGAAAATCCGACCGGTGCGACGGTGGAGGGCAGGAAGAACGCGCCTGTATAACCGGCCCAGAAGAGCTGCCGACCGAACGGCACATCGCGGCCGTTGACGGTGAGCGTGCGCCATGCCGGTGCCCGCTCGTCATGCGGGAACGCTGTGGTCGCCAGTACGGGGCAAAGCAGGATGTCGCATTCCTCGAAGAAGCCGCGCCAGCTTGCCGCGATCGCGTGTCGTTCCTCGTTCAGCCGCAGCCATTCCCGGTGACTCATGGTGACACCCTGGAGGAACATCGTGCGCAGTTGGCTTTTCGGACCCGCAAGGTCGGACTTTTCGATCTCGAAGGCAGCGATATCCGCATCGGTCATGTCCTGCGAGATCGCCGCCCGCATCAACAGCTCGTAGACTTCATGGACGCGCTGGCTGTCGAGCCCGGGGCGCCAGCCGACGCGAACGTCCGCACCCTCACCACGCAGGAATTCAGCCAACCGGGAGAGCTGGCGTTCTATCGCACTATCGACCTCGGCATAATCGTCGTTGAGGATCACCCCGATCTTCAACCCGCGAAAGGAGTCGATCTTCCGTTCTTCGGCGCGCCGGTACTGACCTGGGAACCGTTCGTGACTGGCATCGGCCAATATGCGGAACTCTGTCTCGAGATCCTCAGCGCTTCGGGCAAGCGGACCGATCACGGAAATGTCGCCGGCGGCGTGTCGCGTTCGCAGGGAGTGGCCGGCGGAGGAACAGAGCCCGTATGTGGGCTTGTGGGCGAACACGCCGCAGTAATGAGCCGGGTTGCGAAGCGACGAGGCTATGTCGCTGCCGAGCTCCAGAGCCGAGAGGCCGGCCGCCAGCGCCGCGGCGGAACCGCCCGAGGAACCGCCAGGCGTCCTGTCCAGGTTCCATGGGTTGCGCGTGCGTCCATAGATTTCGTTGGCGCTCTGGGCGTCGGCAAGACCCGGCGGTACGTTCGTCTTGCCGAAAATGACCGCACCGGCAGCCTTGAGGCGGGAGACGGCGACCGCGTCTGTCACCGCGACGTTGTCGCGGAAGGGGAGCAGGCCATAGGTCGTCGGAGTACCGGCGAGATTGAAGGATTCCTTGATCGTCATCGGCACGCCGTGGAGCGGGCCGAGCGGACCGTCCGAGGCGACCGCATCGTCGGCTGCCTTCGCGGCGCGTCTCGCCTCCTCGATATCGAGCACGACGATGGCGTTTATGGAGGGATTGTAAGCGTCCACACGGTCCAGATAGCCCTCGAGGAGCTCTTCCGCGCTAACCTCTCTGGCCCGAATCCGGCGGGCCAGCGTCGCTGCCGAGCTGAAAAAATCGTCTGCCACTCTGGGTCTTTCGAAATTGGACGCTCGGCCAGGGAGGTCGACCGCCACCGTCGCCTGCTACCTGAAGTAGGACGGGATCAGATCCTTCCCCTCGACGTCCGATGACAACATCCCCTGATCCTTCATCGTGTCGATCCAGTACTGGATCCCCTCAGCCGGCACCACGGAGGTGAAGGTGCCCCAACGGGAGGTCGCCACTACCGGCTCCGGAAGCTTGGTCCATTTTGCGAAGCTCTTGCGTGCCTCCGCGTCATTCGCCTTGATGAACTCGGCCGCTTCCGCGAGGGCATCTCGAAACCCCTTCACTTCCTCTGGATGGTCTTCGGCCCATTCCCGGGAAGAAACGAAGATGACGATGGGCGCCCCGTCGGGCATCGTCGCGACGAAGTCGCCGGTGTCATAGCCGGCGCCCTCCTTGATCATCTTCGAGTAGAAGGGATCGACGGATACGACCGCATCCACGTTGCCGCTGGTCAGCAGGTCCTGCATCTGCGGGAACGGCACCTCCACGAAACGGACTTTCGAGTAGTCGCTGTCGTTTTCCCGCATCCAACGTTGCACCATCGCCTGGTGATACGATTCCAGGCCGACTACGCCGACCGTCTTGCCCTCGAGTTCCTTTGGCGACTTGATGTTGCTGTCCTTGCGCGCGAGCACGCCGACAGCCGGCGGCTGGACCGAGGGGAAGGCCGATGCTCCCGCGATTACCGAGAGTTCTATGCCTGCCTGCCAGGCGGCAAGGACCGGGATGAGCACGGTGTGCCCTACCTCGGCCGACCCCGACGCGATCGCGCTGATCATCACCGAGGGGTTCGGCGCCGCCGTCAGTTCGACGTCCAGCCCTCGCTTGTCGAAGAACCCTTGGTCCTCGGCCACGAAGAGCGGGAGACCATCGCTGATCGGTACGAAATTCACCCGGATGGGATCTGCCGCGGCACCGGTGACGGCAAGTCCACCGGCGAGCCCTACGGCAGTCAAAATACGGCGCAATGTGCCCAGCATCACTCGTCCTCCCTTGTAAGGTTGTCTGATATAAGGATTGCTTATTTCAATCCTGTCAAGGGTAAGTGCAATGCTCTTCGCCGTTGCATCTGCCGTCGGCCCGGCCTCGGTTCCATGGGAATCAACCGCCGCCGGCTGCCGATGCCAGATCAGGATCCGAGAGATCTGAGCACGTCGCGCTGTTCGGATGCGGTCTTGGCGTGGGAGGCGCGAAGTTCGCGGAGCAGTCCCGAAAGGATTCTGCGCAGTTCCGAAAAGTCATCTTCGGACAGAGACGAGAAAGCCGAGCTTTCGACAGAGTCGGCGATGGCGTCGGCCTCGGCCAGAATCTCCCGCCCGGCTTGGGTGAGCGCGGCAGCGAGAATGCGCCGGTTCTGAGGGTTAGGAGAGCGGTGCAGCAGACCGCGACGCTCCAGCCCCGCAACGATCTCGATCATCGACTGCTGCGTGACGAAGAAACGCCTCGA
>CATMOC010000235.1 GCA_950071955.1 uncultured Mesorhizobium sp.
CCCGCCGACAGGCGGTAGGCCGGAATCGGGTCCTCGGCGCGCAGCAGCCCGAACAGCGCCGATCCCACCGCCAACCGCGCGCTCGCCCGCGCCGCCGCAGCACCGCCGCCGCCGCCCGCCATGATGACGGCGGGCGCGAGACCGCTGTCGCCGCGCATCAGGCCGGCGTCGAAGACGGCGCGGCCGTCGGCATCGGTGGTTGCGGTGCCCAGGACCTCGTTGTTGCGGGCGACGAGCTTCAGGTCGAGCCCGGCTTTCGGCTTCGCGGTGTCCAGCGAGCGGGCGAAGACCGACAGGCCGTCATTGCCGGCGAAGGTGACGAGCCCGATGTCGGAGATGACGAACCATTGCGTGGCGCGGGTGTCCCAGCTGTCGCGGCGGTCGCCCTGCGGCATGGCGGTCATGACGTAGACGCCGGGTTTGCGCTCGGGGATCGCCTCGTCGACCGGGAAGGCGGTGACCACCTCCTCGTTGAGTTCGGAGCTGATGTCGAGCGTGCCTTCGAAGACCGGCTCGCCGAGTTCGTCGGCGATCGTGCCGATCTCGTAGGCATCGAGCTGGCGCAGGAACTGCGACTGGGTGAGCAGGCGCGACAGGGAGCGGTCGCCGACCCGGTAGAGCGCGATGTCGGCCTTGTCGGTGTTTACCGACACGACCGGGATGCCGCGGCGGGCGCTGTTGGGCAGCACGAAATTGTCGCCGGTGAAGCGCAGCGAGGGGGAGCGGTCGCGGATGTAGATGTCGAGCGCGACGGGTTCGCCGATCACCTCGCCGATCGCCGCGGGAAGGCCCTGGCGGATGACGATGCGGTAGCGGCCACCATGCTCCAGGCCTTCCACGCAGAGCTCGCGCTCGCCCTTTTCAACGGCGGTGGTGGGGGCGTTGTCGACGGTGACGAACTGTGCGTAGTCGACGCCGCTCTTGGCCAGTTCCTCGGAGAACTGGACGCAGACGCGCGGGCTGGCATTGTCTGAATCGACCGTGTGCTCGATGACGCGGAAGCCCCACTGCCGCTTCAGGTCGGCGTAGCGCTCCTGCACCTCCATCGAGGAGACGAGTTCCAGGCTCTTCTCGTAGGCGGTGATGGCCGGACGATGCATGCGGCGCTTTTCGAGCGCCTCGGCCAGCGCGTTCAGAGCGTCGGCACGTTCGTTGGCGGTGCGCGAGAGCCGGTAGCCGTTGATCGCAGCGCCGGTGCCGGCGCGCTGGAAATAGTAGCTGCTCTCCCCGCCGCCGGGCACGACGGCGTTCGCCGCCTCGGCGAGACCGGTCCACAGCGCAGTTTCGTCCGGCAGGATCGTCAGCGCATTTGTGTAGTTCAGCATCGCCGCGCGCGGGTCGTTGCCCGCCATGGCGTTCTCGGCCGCATCGACGAGCGACACCAGTCCCGCGCCGCCGGCCGAGGCCTTGCTCAGCATATCCAGCCGCCAGGGCCGGGCATCGTCCAGCACGTAGGACGGGATGAAGGTGAGTTCCGAAGGGGCGCCGATGTCCGGTTCGCTGTTCAGATCCACCACCTTGCCGGCCACGGCACCGGGGAAGGTATTCAGCGTGTTGAAATCGGACTTGAGGAAGCACCATTGCGCCCGCGTGTTGTAGGTGAAGGCGCGGCAGGACGGGTCGCCGAGGCAGGCCGCCTTGCACTGGTCGAGCGACATGTTCTGCTCGGTCCTGAGATCGAAGCCGAAATAGTCGCTGTCCTGCGTGGTCACGATCTGGCGCGCCTGCTGGGCAAGGGTGCCCGTGGCCGTGCCGAGCAGGGCGGCAATGATGATGGCGATGACACGGTATGCGCGCATGAAATAGTTCCTCCGGAGGCACCTTGCCGTAGCAAAGGCCTGTTTCAGGACTGTGGCGTCCTGTGCCTACCCGCGTGACACTACACGGTTCGGGTCGCGTATGCTGCCGATGCCACGAAAGCCGATTGCGGCATCTGCGCCGAACCTCACCCAGGGGCAGGCAAGCGCGAGATTGCGCCTAAAATGCGGAGAGTTTGGCCTCGACCTTCTTCAGGTAAGCGGCGCGCGAGGCTGGCGTCGACTGGTCCATGCGGTAGTGCGCCAGGAACAAGGTCCTGCAGCGCCAGCCGCAAAGCGCCCGGATGCCGCGCAGGACGGTCCGGCGGCCGGGATGCCCCACGACATGCGACCACCAGCGCGGAGCGCCGCAGGTCGTCACCACGGCGATCTTACGGATATGGGTCAGCAGCGGCCGGATCTTGCCGCCGTTCTTGTCAAGTTCGAAGACGACGTCGAGCGCCCAGACCCGATCGAGCCAGCCCTTGAGCATCGCGGGAAGCCCGTACCACCAAGTCGGATAGACGAAGACGATCGCCTCTGCCCAGCCGAGCGCCTCGATGTGGGGTCCGAGCGCGGGATCGGTCGGGGCGTGATCGTTGTAGCTGCGGCGTTCCTCGCAGCCCATGACCGGATCGAACTTTTCGGCGTAAAGGTCGATCAGCCGCGTGTCGTGACCGGCATCTTTCAACACCTGGAGGGCGGTGTCCCGCAGCGCCGCGCAGAAGCTTTCCGGTACCGGATGGCAGTGGACGACGAGCACGCGCATCAGAAGGCGTCCATCGCCCTTCCGACCTTTTCCATGAAGCGCCCGCGGCTCAGGTCGGTCGAGCGGTTCATGTCGTAGTGCGCGAGGTACTTCACCGGCGCGCCGGGCCTCACGGTCACGCGCAGCAGGCGCTGCACCAGCTTGCGCGGCGGATCGCCCATCAGCCAGGCGCGCAGCCGGTCGCCGCCATAGGTGGTGACAGCCGCGACTTTGGAAATGTTGTGCAGCGAAGGCTGCGCCTTGCCGTCCACCATGGCAAAGGAAACGCCGGGCAGGAAGACGCGGTCGAAATAGCCCTTCAGGATCGCGGGGTAGCCGAAGTTCCAGACCGGGTAGCACATGACCAGCGCATTGGCGGACCGCAACCGTTCAACGTGCGGCCGCACGTGCGCAACGTTGCGGTCGAGGTCATGGTAGTCGAGCCGCTCCTGCCGCGACAGGCGCGGGTCGAAATCCTCGGCATAGAGGTCGCAGTCGTCGACCTTGTGCCCCTTCGCCGACAGGCGATCGACGATAAGCCGATGCAGCGCGGCGTTGAAGCTCGTTTCCACCGGGTGGGCATGGAGGAGCAGGATTCTCATGCTTGTCCGCCGTGTAGCGGACCCTCGGAGCAAGCCCCCCCGGCTTCACTAGGAATGCACCCCCTCACCGCCTCGCTTCGCAAGCCACCTCTCCCCCTGCCCGGGGGAGAGGATAGGCGCCGGGCCGCTCTCGCTCTTTCGTCGTCGTACTCGCGGGAAGCCTGAGCTGCGAATCCTCTCCCCCGGGCAGGGGGAGAAGTGGATCGGGCGAAGCCCGAGACGGTGAGGGGGTGCTTGGCCGAAGCCTCGAGGTGCTGGAGAGTGAGGCGTGAATACGTCCCGAGGGTGACGCCGGGGCGTTGCCTCCCGTCCATGGAAGCAAGAGAATCGAAGCGCGGCCGACGGAACATCCCGTTACGACGCCCTCTGCAGCCGCGGGAAGAGGAACGGCTTGTCGGAGCGGTAGTCGTAGTCAGGATTCTCCCAGGCGATCATCTTGCCGGGGTTGAGCAGGCCCTTCGGGTCGGCCTCGCGCTTGAAGGCGAGCTGCACCTCGTCGGTCTGCTTCATGCCGCCTTCCTCCAGCGTGTAGCGGTGCGGATTGAAGATGGGACAGCCGTTCTCCTCGTGCAGCCGGATGATCTCCTCCAGCCTCTCCGCCGTCGAATAGCGGATCATCGGCAGGCCGAAGCAGGTGATGTCGCCGTCGAAGCGCACGAACTCCAGATGCCCGATCATCTCGTCCGGGACCATGGCGTGGATCTTTTCCACAAGTTCGAGCTGTTTCGGGAAAGGGTAGAGCACCTGGAGATAGGTGATCGCCGAATCGACCCGCAGCGCCCTGAGCGTCGTATGGTTCCAGGAGAGTTCCGCCGCCGGCGGCAGGCCCTTCGTCTCCTCCGCGCTGGCAGTAGCGGCATTGAAGACGATCTCGCCGCCGGTGCGCGCCGTGAAGGCGAGGAAGGCGTCGAGCGACTGCGGCGCGACCATGACGAGGCAGATGCTCTGGCCCTCGCGCAGGAACTTCTGGTGGCGCTTGAAATAGTCGAAAGGCGCGGGGGCCGCTATGGGCGAGACGAGCTTGGTGAGAATGCCATCCTGGCGGGCCAGCGCGTTGCCGTAGCGCGCGGCGTCCAGGAAGCTCTCGAAGCCGACGATCACGTCCACCCACTCGTAGGCGGCGGTCAGTGGCATCTCGACCTCCGTGATGATGCCGTTGGTGCCGTAGGCATGGGTGACCTTGTGCAGTTCCTCGCCGGTGAGTTCGAGCACGCGCGGCTCTTCCTCCATGGTCACGACGCGCAGCCGCAGGATGTTGCCGAGATCGCGCAGGCCACCCCAGCGTATCGAGCCGATACCGCCCGAACCGCCGGCCACGAAGCCGCCGATGGAGGCGGTCTGGTAGGTCGAGGGCGACAGGCGAAGCTCCTGGCCGGAATGGGCGCGCGTGGCGCGATCGATCTGGGCCAGTACCGCGCCCGGCTCGCAGACCACGCGGCCCGGTGCGATCTCCTTGACGGCACTCATCTCGGCGAGGTTCAGCAACACCCCGCCCGAGAGCGGCATGGCCTGGCCGTAGTTTCCCGTGCCGGTGCCGCGCGGCGTGACCGGGATGCCGAGCCGGCAGCAGGCGGAAAGCACCCGGATCACCTCGGCCTCGTCCTTCGGCGAGACCACGATGTCGGCGGTGACGTGATCGAGCTGCTCTTTCAAGACGGGCGAATACCAGAAGAAATCGCGACTCTTCTGCTTCACGACGGCCGGATTCTCCTCGGTCCGGATGCCCTCGATTTCGGTCTTTAGCGCTTCGATATCCATCAGTCCCTAACCCACGACGGCGTCGAGTTCGGCATAGTCCGGCACGGCGGCCTCGATCGCGCGGCCGTCTCGCACGACGATGCGGCCGCTTTCGGGCCGCGACAGCAGTTCGGTCCAACTCCGCCCCCGGAAGACGACGAGATCGGCCGCCGCGCCCACGGCAAGCCTTCCCGCATCCTGCAAGCGCATGATGTCGGCTGGCGTCGCCGCCACCGTCTTCGGCCAGTCGGCAACCGGATGGTCGAAATGCAGCGTGCGGGTCGCCATGCGGTAGACCTCCAGCATGTCTAGGTCGCCATAGGCGTAGAACGGATCGCGCGTGTTGTCCGAGGCGACCGCCACGGGGATGCCGCGCGCCTTCATCTCGTGCAGCAGCGTCACCCCGCGCCAGCGCGGCGTCGTGCCGCTTGAGCGCCGGTCCTGGAGATACATGTTGCACATGGGCAGCGACACGACGGCCACGCCCGCCCGGGCGACCTTGTCCAGCGTGTCGAGCACGTCCGCATCCGGCTGGCGCGCCAGCGAGCAGCAGTGGCCGACGAGGATTTTTCCTTCGAAGCGATGTTCCAGCGCCTTTTCGGCGATCTTCTTCAGGGAGATGGCCGAGACGTCATCGGTCTCGTCGGCGTGGAAATCGAGGTCGAGGCCGCGTTCGATGGCGGTCTCGAAGACCCGGTCGAGCAGCGGCTCCAGGTCGGGCACCATGTAGGTCACGGCGCCGAGCACGCCGCGCGCGGCGGCGACACGATCCGCGAGTCCGGCGAACCAGTCCGCCTCGCGCACGCCGTCGATGCCGAGCAGGCAGACTGCCTGGAGGTCGATGCGACCGGCCCAGCGCTCGCGCATCGTCTCGAACACCGGCCAGGAGATCGTCTCCTGCGGAGAAATCGAATCAAGATGGGTGCGTATCGACTTGGTTCCGTGGGCGAATGCGCATTTCAGCGCGAACTCCATGCGCGCCTCGACGTCCGCCGCCGACCAGTTCGCCGCCCTGTCGGCGCCGACCGCCTCCAGCGCGCCCATGAAGGAGCCGTCGGGGTTGGGGCGGCGCGGCCAGATATGACCCTTGTCGAGATGGGTGTGGCAGTCGACGAAGCAGGGAAACACGATGCGACCGGCGAGATCGACCGCGCGCGGCGGCACCGGCTTGTCGCGGCGCGGCGCGATGCCGGTGATCTTTCCGTCCGCGATGGCGATGTCGACCAGCGCGAAGCCGTCCTCGTCGGTCGAGCCGATGTCGGCGGTGGTCAGCGAGGAGTGTATCCGCGCGTTGGCGAGCACGTACCAGCCGGAGGAGGGGAGGTCGAGCGTCACGGGAAAATACCTCTCTCGCGGAAAGGTAGCACCCCCCCCCC
>CATMOC010000236.1 GCA_950071955.1 uncultured Mesorhizobium sp.
AGGACCTCGGCCACGGCCTGCACGACGGCGCCGGCGATGGCCGCCGGTGCGGTGGCCCCGGCCTGGCCGGCCGACAGGAGCAGGATCGGTATGCCGCCCTCGACGCAGGCTTCAAGCACGCCGCAGGCATCCTCGGCGAACTTCATCGGCGGGACGACGAAGCAGTTGGAATTGGAGACGAAGGGACGAGCGCGGAAATTCTCCTCGCCGCCGGCGATGGCGTAGAGCATTTCCAGGGCGGGGGCGACGTTCTCGCGCACGGTGAAGGACGTGCCCACATGCTTGGTCGTGCCGGTAACGCAGGCGTAGAGCGTGTTGAAATCCATGTCGAGCGGATCGACCATGTCGCGCGGGACCATCGGTCGCTGGAAGAAGTGAATGTTGTCCATCAGGTCGACGATGCGCGCCGCGTCGTAGATGTCCTGGAGCAGCGACTCGCGATATTCGCGCTTCTCGACGTCGACGACGTGAACGGCCGCACCGGCCGTGCCGTAGTGCACCTTCTTTCCCTGCACGAGCATGTCGTGCTTCGGGTCCTGCCCGTAGAGGGTGAACTGCCGGGGCGCGTTGCGGATCGTCTCCAGCACCAGATTGCGCGGGAAGCGGATGCGTCCGTCCGGGCCGTAGTCGGCGCCGACGCGGGTCAGCGCCTCGATGCAGGAAGGGATGGCATTGGCAAACCCGACCGTCTCCAGCACCGTCAGGACTGCTTCGTGGATGCGTTCGAGGTCGTTTCCGGACAGGACGCCGAGACGCCCGCCCTCCATGCCGGCGCGTATCGGCCTCACGTCGTCGGCCAGCGGAGCCGCGCGCATCGCGCGGCGCGCCTCGCGCCCGCCGGAGCGGCGCGCGCGCTGCTCGATCGAACCGCTGTCTTCAACAAGCACAGGCATTCCGATACTCCCGCAATCCCCGTTCAACCGAGGCCGGAATCTTTCGTTCCGGTGTCATCGGTGCACGTCCAACTATGCTGCGGCGGGCTGCGGCGCGGTTGGGCCACGCACGGCCGGGCTCTGATCCAATTGGGCCAGATCAGGGCCGGCGGGACGGCCGGACCTCAGGCCGCCGCGGGACGCCTTCCCGCGGCGGTGGCGAGTTCGCGGATGCCGGGCTCGATGTGCTGGAGCGCGATCGAGGAGATGCCGAGGCGCATGAAACGGCGCGGTGCGTCGCCCGCGTCGAAGAAGCGTGCGCCGGGCTCGACCAGCACGCTGCGGGCGGCGGCATGCTCGGCAAGCTTGGCGGCGTCGGTGCCCTGCGGCCCTTCCAGCCAGACCGAGGTGCCGCCGGCTGAATCCGCCGCGCGCCATTCGGGAAGGAAGGCAGAGATCGCCTGGACCAATCGTTTGCGCCTCTCGGCGAAGGCATTCGACAGTTTGCGCACCAGGGCGTCGTGGTGGCCAAGCGACAGGAAGAGCGCCACGGCACGCTGGTTGTTGGCCGGCGGATGGCGCAGCATGAAGCGGCGCAGCGCCCTCAGCTCGGCGATGAGATCGGCCGAGGCAACGATGTAGCCGAGCCGCAGGCCCGGCGCGAGGGTCTTCGACATGGAGCCGACATGGATGACGCGGCCGGCGCGGTCGAGGCTCTTCAGGGCCTGCTGCGGCGCGTCGTCGATCAGCTGGCTGTCGTAGCCGTCCTCGATGATGATCTGGTCGTTGCGCGCGGCCTGAGCCAGAAGTTCGCGGCGGCGTTCCTCCGAAAGCGGTACCATAGTCGGGCAGTGGTGGCTGGGCGTGACGAAGACGAAGCCGCTCCCGGCCGGGATATCGCGGGTGACGATGCCGTGCTGGTCGACCCTGACGGGATCGATCTCGGCGCCGGCCAGCCGGAAGATCGAGCGGGCGTCGGGATAGCCGGGATCTTCCATCGCCACGCGCGAGCCCTTCGCCATCAGGAGCATGGCGAGCATGTAGATGGCGTTCTGGGCGCCCAGCGTCACGATGATCTCGTCCGGATTGGCGAAGATGCCGCGGCGCGGCAGCAGCCGGGCCTGGATCTGCTCGATGAGCAGCGGGTCGTCGCGGTCGACCATGTCGGCGGCCCAGTTGCGGATCTCGAGCACCGCCAGCGCCATGCGGTTGCACTCGCGCCACTCGGCCGTCGGGAACAGGCCCGGATCGAACTGTCCGTAGACGAAGGGATAGGAGGACTTGATCCAGTTCTCCATCTTCATCGGCGGCGGCATGTCGCTTGCCGCGATCCGGCGGCGCGCCTTCCAGTTCAGGCCCGGTGCGTTGTTGTCCTGCTTCGGCGCGGGCTTGGAGGGCGAGGTCAGGACGTCGGGATTGACGAAGTGGCCGCGACGCTCGCGCGCAATGAGAAAACCCTGATCCACCAGCTGCTGGAAGGCGAGGACCACGGTGCCGCGCGCGACGCCGAGCTTTTCCGCCAGGATGCGACAGGAGGGCAGGGGCATGGATGCGGCGATCTGCCGGTCCAGGATGGCCGCCACGATCGCCTGCCTGATCTGCGCCTGGAGGGTCTGGCCGGAATCCGGCGAGATGGTGAACAGGCCGGACCAGATGGCTGAATCGCTTCTTGCGGGCATTTTCTCGCTCCCTGAGCACGAACACTAAACATGTGAACGGTCTGCGGCAAGGCTGGTCCAACCGGTTGCGCCACAGATTCTTGTCTCCATGGCAATTATGCCACGGCGGTATGACCGCTGGGTCAGGAGCGCCGAAGGGCAGGCTTCTTTTCGGGCGCGGATTGCTCTATCCGTGGGCGACCAGCCGAGAGGAACCGCCGTGAACAGGACCGCCTTCTCCCGCGTGCTTGCGGAACTCGACACACATGCCGCACATCTCGCACCGGAGGATCTGCGTTCGGCGTTTGCGACCGATCCGGGCCGTTTCGCACGGTTTTCGCTGAGGCTCGACGACCTGCTTATCGACTGGTCGAAGACCTCGGTCGACGCGCGCGCGATGGATCTCCTCGCCAGGCTTGCCAAGGCGGCGGACGTGGAAGCCCGCCGCGACGCGATGTTTGCAGGCGACCCCATCAACGCCACCGAAGGCCGTGCCGTGCTGCACGTGGCGCTGCGCGCGCCGCGCGGCGCGCGGTTCGAGGTGGACGGCCGTAATGTCATGCAGGACGTGCACGACGTGCTCGACCGCATGGCGGCGTTCGCGCAGGCGGTGCGTTCGGGCGAGGCGAAAGGCGCCACGGGCAAGCCGATCACGGACGTCGTCAACATCGGCATCGGCGGCTCCGATCTCGGGCCGGCCATGGCGACGCTCGCGCTCGCGCCTTACCATGACGGCCCCCGGCTGCACTTCGTATCGAACGTGGACGGCGCGCATATCCACGACGTGCTCGCAAATCTCGATCCGGCGACGACGCTGGTGATCGTGGCTTCCAAGACCTTCACGACCATCGAGACGATGACCAATGCCGCTACGGCGCGCCGGTGGATCGAGGCGGCACTCGGCGGCGATGCGGTCGGCGCGCATTTCGCCGCGGTGTCGACGGCGCTCGACAAGGTCGGCGAATTCGGCATCGCCTCCGAGCGCGTCTTCGGCTTCTGGGACTGGGTCGGCGGGCGCTATTCGCTCTGGTCGGCTATCGGGCTGCCGATCATGCTGGCGGTCGGGGCGGAGCGCTTTCGCGACTTCCTCTCCGGCGCGCATGCCATGGACGAGCATTTCCGCTCTGCGCCGCTCAACGAAAACATCCCGGTCGTGATGGGGCTGGTCGGCTTCTGGCACCGGGTCGTGCGTGGCTATCCGGCACGGGCCGTCATTCCCTACGACCAGCGGCTTGCGCGCCTGCCGGCCTATCTGCAGCAGCTCGACATGGAGTCGAACGGCAAGTCGGTGACGATCGACGGCGGCTCGGTCAGGAGCCCGACCGGGCCGCTGGTCTGGGGCGAGCCGGGCACGAACGGGCAGCACGCCTTCTTCCAGCTGCTGCACCAGGGAAGCGACGTCATTCCGGTCGAATTCATCGCCGCTGCGCTCGGCCACGAGCCGGACCTGCGGCACCAGCACGAGTTGCTGCTCGCCAACTGCCTGGCCCAGTCGGAAGCGCTCATGAAGGGCCGCACGCTCGAGGAAGCGCGCGAGCAGATGCTGGCCAAGGGAACGGACGCCGCCAAGGTGGACGCAACCGCCCCGCACCGCGTCTTCCCCGGCAACCGTCCGTCGATCACCATTCTCCATCGCCAGCTCGACCCATTTTCGCTCGGGCGGCTGATCGCGCTCTACGAGCATCGGGTGTTCGTCGAAGCGCAGCTTTTCGGCATCAACGCGTTCGACCAGTGGGGCGTGGAACTCGGCAAGGAACTTGCGACCGCGCTACTGCCCGTCGTTCAGGGAAGGAAGGATGCCGCCGGCAGCGATGCGTCGACCGCCGGACTGGTCGACCATCTGCGCGGACTGGCGGAGACTGGACGCGCATGACCATCAGGGGCATTCTCTTCGACAAGGACGGCACGCTCGTCGACTTCAACCGGACATGGCACGCCATCGGAGACCGTCTGGCGCTCGAGGCGGCGGGCGGCGATCGCGACAAGGCCGACAATCTGATGGATCTGGCCGGTTTCGACTATTCGACCAACCGGTTCCGGCCGGACTCCGTCTTCGCAGCCGGCACCAATGCCGACATCGTCGCGCTCTGGTATCCCGGCATCGCGCCGAGCCTGCGCAAGGGCCTCGTCGAGCGTTTCGACCGATTCACCGCCAACGAGGGCGCGCTGCGCGCCGTGCCGCTCGATGGTGTTCTCGACGCGCTCGCCGTCCTGCACGGCAAGGGCTACAGGATGGCCGTCGCCACCAACGATTCCACGGCAGGCGCGTCGCAGACGCTTCTGATGCTGGGCATCTCCCATATGTTCGCCGCGGCTTACGGATACGACGCCGTGGCCCGACCGAAGCCGGCGCCGGATACGGTCGAAGCTTTTTGCGACCTCACCGGCCTGAAGCCGCGAGAGGTCGCGATGGTCGGCGACAACCGCCACGACCTCGAAATGGCGCGCGCCGCCGGAGCGGGGCTGGCAGTGGCGGTGCTTTCGGGCACGGGCACGCGCGAGAGACTGGAGCCGATGGCCGACGCCGTGCTGAACTCGGTGGTGGATTTGCCGGCGTATCTTACCGGCTGAACGCTCCGTACGAGCCGCCGCGCGACCCGAAGAGGGGAGCCGAACCGTGCACGGGAAAAAATCCGCGGGCTCGTGTCGATTCCTAGCCTGCCCGCTCGTCGTGGAGACAGGAAGGCCACGGTGGCCTCCCGCGATCCAAGGAGAAGTACGATGCGTGTGATGGTTTTCGTCAAAGCCACGGAAGACAGCGAAGCCGGCCTGATGCCGCCGCGCGAGACCCGCGAAATGCTCGAGGCGATGGGCAAGTTCAACGACGAACTGATCAAGGCCGGCGTTCTTCTGGCCGGCGACGGGCTGAAGCCATCGTCGGAGGGCAAGCGGGTCGCCTTTGACGGGCCGAGCCGGACCGTGATCGACGGGCCCTTCGCCGAGACGCGAGAACTGGTCGCCGGCTATTGGCTCTGGGAAGTCAAGGACATGGCCGAGGCGGTGGAATGGGTGAAGCGTTGCCCCAACCCGATGTTCGGCCCGAGCGAGATCGAGATTCGTCCGCTCTACGAAGCGGCCGATTTCGGCGAGTTGCTGGAGCCGGAATTTGGCAAGGAGATCGAGAAGATCCGGAAGAACGAGCGCCTCTGAAGCAATTCGCTGCCTGCCTCCATCGGCTTGCCATGCCTCCCGCACCGTCCTAATCGGGAGGCATGTCGTCCGAGGTCCACCAGGCGATCGAGACCGTCTTCAGGATGGAACAGGCCCGCCTCATCGCGGGACTGGCGCGCCTGACGCGCGACGTCGATCTGGCCGAGGAGCTTGCGCAGGACGCGCTGGTAAGCGCTCTCGCGGAGTGGCCGAAAGGCGGCGTTCCGCGCAACCCCGGCGCCTGGCTGATGACGGCCGCCAGGCGCAAGGCGATCGACACATTCCGGCGGCGCAGGATGCTCGAGCGCAAGCATGCCGAAATCGGCCGCGATCTGGAGAACGAGATCGACGGGTCGGCCGACGAGATCGAGGCGGCGCTCGACGACGATCTCGGCGACGAGCTCCTTGGCCTGATCTTCGCCGCCTGCCATCCGATGCTGGCACCGGATGCGCGCGCCGCGCTGACCCTGCGCCTGATCGGCGGGCTGACGACGGGAGAGATCGCACGTGCGTTCCTTGCCGCGGAGCCGACCATCGCGCAACGCATCGTGCGCGCCAAGAAGACGCT
>CATMOC010000237.1 GCA_950071955.1 uncultured Mesorhizobium sp.
CGTTGGCGACCATCCAGTCGCAACCTTTGGCCGCACGCTTTTTCGTCGCATTGGCGATGACGTCGTCGGTTTCGGCGGCGAAACCGACCACCAGGCGCGGCCTCAGGTTGCCTTTGGCGCTGAGCGTCGCCAGGATATCGGGGTTTTCCACCAGAGCCAGTTTGGGGGCCTTTTTCGGGCCCGTTTTCTTGATCTTTTCCTTGGCCACCGTTTCCGCCCGCCAGTCGGTGACCGCCGCCGCCATGCCGTTCTCGACCAGCGAATGGCACAGGCTCGCGGGATCGAACGCCTGGATCAGCGCCTCGTTCTCGGCGTTCCAGGGCATGATCATCAGCCGCGCGCCCGAGATCACCAGCCCAGGTGCCGAAAAGCCGTTGCCGAAGGGGTTCTCGTCCCGCCCGCCGGCGGCTGGCGGCGGCCCGTCCCAGAGATAGGTCGAGAATTCCGTGTGCCGCTCCCAGCGCAGCGTGCCCCGGGCCCATGGCATGGCATGGTGACGCGCCTGCCGGTCGGGCGGCGCCATTCCCAGACGCCGCGACAGTTCGCTCAGGACGGCGTGGTCGACGGTCGATCCGCCCTCGGTCATGAAGGCGAGCTGGATCAGATGGCGCGGCGTCTCGATGAGCGGATAGGGGCGCGCGTGTACTTCGCCCACTGCGCCCGCCCTCGCCTCATGTGCGCGGAACGCCATCACCGTTCCGGTCAGGGGCGTCTCCTGCGGCACCGCGCCTGCGTGCTCGTTCATGGTCCCTCCCGAGTGGCGATGGAAGCTTACCTGCACGGATCGACGCGTCCATGCGGCATCGCGTCCGGCAAGCCGTCGGCGGCGCCCGAAGCAACTGGACAAGATTCTTGACCAGTTATAGGGTCGGCGCGTCGCGCATGCTGCGGCCGGAGCACGAGTTGGAAGAAATCTTCGCCCCCATCGAGCATTCCCGAACGTCCGACGAGGTGGTCCATCAGATCGAGAGCCTGATCCTCGAAGGCATCTTTCGCGCCGGCGATCGCCTGCCGGGCGAGCGCGAGCTGTCGCGCCAATTCGACGTCTCGCGGCCGATCCTTCGCGACGCGTTGAAGGAACTGGAAGCGCGTGGCCTGCTCGTAACGCGCCATGGCGGCGGCACGCATGTGGCCGACATCATCGGCGAGGTGTTTACGCGGCCCGTGCTCGACCTGATCGCCACGCACAAGAAGGCGTCGCGCGACTTCCTCGAATACCGACGCGAACTCGAGGCCGTGGCCGCGGAATATGCCGCGCGGCGCGCGACGCCGGACGACCGGACAATGCTGGGCGACGTGCTCGGCCGGATGAAGACCGCGCACGGACGCGCGGATTTCGCCGAGGAAGCGGCACTCGACGTCGAATTGCATGGCGCGGTCGGCGAGAGCGCGCACAACATCATCCTCCTGCACACGCTACGCTCGTGCTATCGGCTGCTCGCCGACGACGTCTTCGTCAACCGCACGCTGATTTACGCCCTGCCCGGCGCCCGCGACGACCTGCTCGCGCAGCATCAGGCGATCGGAGAGGCGGTCATCGACGGCGATCCGGCAAAGGCGCGGACCGCGGCGCGAGACCATATCGACTATGTAGAGCGCGCCATGAACGAGGCGGAACGCAGCGAAGGCTGGCACAAGGTTTCGCGGCTCAGGCTGATGCATCGCAACGGCGCCGAAACGAGAAAGACGATGGGGAACGCGCATTGAACGCGACGAGTGACAGACCGAAGGTGGGGCTTTTCGTAACCTGCCTGGTGGACCTTTTCCGGCCGGTGGTCGGTTTCGCGGCGGTGAAGCTCATCGAGGATGCCGGCTGCCAGGTCGACGTGCCGATGGCGCAGACCTGCTGCGGCCAGCCGGCCTACAATTCGGGCGACCGGGCCGACACGCGTGCCATCGCGGAAAACACCATCCGCGCCTTCGAGGGCTTCGACTACGTCGTGGCGCCGTCGGGCTCCTGCGCAGGCATGCTGAAGAAGCACTATCCGGCGCTCTTCAAGGGCGATCCCGCATGGGAGGCACGCGCGAAGGCCTTTTCGGCAAAAGTGCACGAACTCGTCTCGTTCCTCGTCGACGTGCGCGGCATGGACAGGGTGACGGCGGCCAATGCCGGCGCGGTCACCTACCACGATTCCTGCTCGGGCCTGCGCGAACTCGGCATCAAGGGCCAGCCGCGCGCGCTGCTCTCTTCCATGGCGGGGACGGAGATCCGCGAGATGCGCGATCCCGACGTCTGCTGCGGCTTCGGCGGCACCTTCTGCGTCAAGTATCCCGACATCTCCAACGCCACCGTCGAGCAGAAGACCGGCTGCATCGAGGCGTCTGGCGCGAAGACGCTGCTCGCCGGCGACCTCGGCTGCCTGATGAACATGGCCGGCAAGCTGAAGCGCCAGGGCTCCAGGGTCGAGGCCCGCCATGTCGCCGAGGTGCTCGCCGGCATGACCGACACCGCGCCGATCGGCGGGAAGGGCTGACCATGCAGATCACCTCCCCCGCATTCAAGCAGAACGCCCGCCACGCGCTCGACGACGCCCAGTTGCAGAAGGCGCTCGGCAACGTGCGCGGCGGCTTCATCGACAAGCGCCAGAAGGCGGTCGATGCGTTGCCCGAATTCGACGCGCTGCGCGACAGTGCCCGCGACATCAAGAACCACACGCTGGAGAACCTCGACCTCTATCTCGAAGCCTATGAGAAGCAGGTGACCGCGGCCGGAGGCCATGTCCACTGGGCCGAGACGGCCGCCGACGCCCGCCGCATCGTGCTCGACATCTGCCGCATGACCAATGCCCGCACGGTGACCAAGGGCAAGTCGATGATCACGGAGGAGATCGAACTCAACGACTTCCTTGAGGCGGCCGGCATCCAGCCGATCGAGACCGATCTGGGCGAATACATCATCCAGTTGCGCGGCGAGCACCCCAGCCACATCATCGCGCCCGCCGTCCACGTCAACAAGGAGCAGGTCGAGGCCGACTTCCGCCGGGTCCACAACCATCTGGCGCCCGACCGCGACCTGACCGAGCCGGAGACGCTGCTCGACGAGGCACGGCGCATCCTGCGCGCCAAGTATTTCGAGGCCGACGTCGGCATCACCGGCGCGAACTTCCTCGTCGCCGAGACAGGTTCCTCCATCATCGTCACCAACGAGGGCAATGGCGATCTCACCCAGCTCCTGCCGCGCGTCCACGTCGTGCTGGCATCGATCGAGAAGATCGTTCCCACGCTGAACGACGCCAGCCAGATACTGCGCGTCCTGGCACGCTCGGCGACTGGCCAGGACATGAGCGTCTACACGACGCTCTCGACAGGGCCGAAGCGCAACGGCGATCCGGACGGGCCCGAGCAGTACCACGTCATTCTGCTCGACAACGGCCGCTCGTCCATGCTCGGCACGGAGTTTCAGGAGATGCTGCGCTGCATCCGCTGCGGCGCCTGCATGAACCACTGCCCGGTCTATCACGCGATCGGCGGCCACGCCTACGGCTGGGTCTATCCCGGCCCGATGGGCGCGGTTCTGACGCCGGCCCTCATCGGCATCGACAAGGGCGGGCATCTGCCGAACGCCTCCACCTTCTGCGGCCGCTGCGAGGCGGTCTGCCCGATGAAGATCCCGCTGCCCAAGATGATGCGTCACTGGCGCGAGAAGGAATTCGAGCGCGGCCTGAACCCCGCCACGCAGCGCTACGGGCTCGGAATCTGGGCGTGGTTCGCCAGGCGGCCCTGGGCCTACAACCTCGCCACGTCGCTCGGTATTCCTGTTCTCGGCATGCTCGGCGGCAGGAATCGACGCTTCTCCTGGCTGCCGCTTGCCGGCGGCTGGACCAGGCACCGCGACCTGCCGGCTCCGGATAGCCGGACCTTCCGACAGCAGTGGCGCGAGCGGGATGCGATCAAGCAGGGAGCGCTCTCATGAGCCCCCGCGACGCGATCATGACCAATATCCGCGGCGCGCTCGCCGCAGGCGGCAGCGACGAAGCCCGCCGGAAGGCCGTCGAGGCCCGGCTCTCCCGGCCGCCCAAGGGCGTCATCCCCGCCCGCGGCCAGCTCGACGACGAGGCGCGCGTCGAACTGTTCTGCGAAATGGCGCGGAGGGTTACCGCGTCTGTCGTGCGGGTGAGGTCACACGACCGGGTGCCGAAGGCGGTCAGCGAGTATCTGCGCGCGAAGAACCTTCCCTCCTCGATCCGCATCGGCGACGATCGCCGCCTGAAGTCGATGCCCTGGGACAAGTTCGGGTCGCTCGAGGTCAGGCGCGGCCCTTCCGACGGCTTCGACGAGACCGGCGTCAGCCATGCGCTCGCAGGCATCGCCGAAACGGGTACTGTCGCGCTCGCGTCCGGCAAGGACAACCCCACGACTATCAACTTCCTGCCCGAGCACCATATCGTCGTGGTCGACGCGAAGGATATCTCCGGCGATCTGGAAAGCGTCATGGGGCGGGTCCGGAAAAAGTTCGGCAAGGGCGAGATGCCGCGTACGCTGAACCTGATCACGGGGCCGTCACGGTCGGGCGACATCGAACAGAAGATCATACTCGGCGCCCACGGCCCTCGCGCGGTTCATGTGATCGTGGTGGGGTAATTGGGCGTCCACTTTCTCGACGCGGCGGGACCGGACGGCGTCCGCATCTACGCGATCGGCGACGTGCATGGGCGCCTCGACCTTCTGCGACGCATGCATGACATCATCCGCGACGAGATCGAACAGGACAGGCCCGCCGACTGGCGCATCGTTCATCTCGGCGACTACGTTGACCGCGGCCCAGACTCAGCCGGCGTACTCGATTTCCTGACCCACGCGGTGGCTTCCGACGAGCGTAACTTGGCGCTTGCAGGAAACCATGATCTAGGCTTCCTCCAATTCCTCGCCGAACCGGACCCTGGAGGATTGTTCGCAAATTTCGGAGGCCGGGAGACCGCCGCCGCCTACGGGGTCTTCATCACCGGCAGGGACCGCCGCGGCTTTGTCGATGCGCATATGGAACTGTGCCAGGCGGTCCCGCGCGAGCACGTCGCGTTCCTGTCTGCGCGGCCGTATTCGCTGTCTTTCGGCGACTTCTTCTTCTGCCACGCCGGCATACGCCCCGGCATCCCGCTCGAACGGCAGGACCCCCACGATCTCGTCTGGATACGGAACGACTTCCTCGATTGGCCGCACCTTCACCCGAAGGTCGTCGTCCACGGCCACACGCCGCACCACGAGCCGCAGTTGATGCCCAACCGGGTCAACGTCGACACCCTCGCCTACCAGTCCGGCAGGCTCACCGCGCTGGTGATAGAGGGCAAGCAAAAGCGGCTGATCTCAGCTTCCGCGGAAAGTTGAGATCGTTCGGGCAACTGGAGGAAATAGTTAGGAGAACCGCGTCACCGGTTGGTAGCGCTGACGCCATATCCATCGACGACCTGATGCCCGGAAGCGGCGTCGGCAGCGTAAATTCCTGCACCCCAGAGGGCAATGCCGGAGAGCATGAAGAGGGAGAGCAGCGTGGCTTTCACGGGTGTCATCTCGGTTTCTCGTTGCGTCGCATTCGACACGATCGCGGTTACTATTCGGTTTCATCGCCGCACGGATTTCGTAACGGGACGGTTTCTCCCGTGAATACGATTTGCGAGTTCGAAAGTTCCCGTCGCAGATCCGCTCCGGGCGGCGTCTCCATAGTCTGGTAGCGGGAACGGTGATAGACTTCCGTGAAATCCTCCACACGGATTCCGGAAGGCGTATCAAAAATGTCACGGCTGCTGATCGCGATGCTGTCGCTTTTCCTCTCCCTGCCGCTCGCCTCTCACGCGACACCCGTCGAGGGGCTTCTCCCCGAGCCACGCCTCGGCGACGATGGCCTCCACATCCAGGATTGGTTCCTGCAGTCGTTCCTCGATATCGGCGAAGACCTCGCCGAGGCGCAGGCGAACGGCAAGGGACTCGTGGTCGTGTTCGAACAGTCCGGCTGTCCCTATTGCCGCGAGATGCACCGCGTGAACCTGCGCGATGCCGCGATCGTCGAGCAGATCAAGGCGACGTTCGACGTGCTTCAACTCGACCTGCGCGGCAGCCGCAACGTGACCGACACGGATGGCGAGGAACTGCCGGAGCGTGAACTTGCCCGCAAATGGGGCGTGGTCTTCACGCCGACGCTCATCTTCATCCCGCAGGATGCAGATCCCGCGGGCAAACCGGCCAATATGGCGGCAGCGGCGGTCATGCCGGGCTACTTCAAGCCTTTCCACTTCGCGTCGATGTTCGACT
>CATMOC010000238.1 GCA_950071955.1 uncultured Mesorhizobium sp.
TGCTGACAGCGGTGATCTGACATCTGTAATTTTGGGTCTGCCAAAAGGGGTTCATCAAAACGAGCAATTCCGCTCTGAACCCAAAGGATAGAACCCATGTCCAAACTTCTCCTTTCCACCGCCGCCGTTCTAATGCTGGCTGCGCCAGCCTTCGCGGAAGACATGAAATGCAATGTGCCTGACCAGACCACATGGATGTCGCAGGAAGACCTGACCACGATGTATGTCGAGCAGGGCTACGAAGTGAAGAACATCAAGATCGACAAAGGCTGCTATGAAATCTATGGCATCAACGACAAAGGCGAGCGCGTCGAAATCGAGGTTTTTTGCCGAGACGTGGACGTTGTTGACGTCGAGCAGCAGGCCGCAACCCGTTCGCTTGACCAGTTCGGCCAGGAACTCGGCTTCGCTCATGGTCGATCCTTCCAGAGCGACATAGGCCGACAGGTTCTCGACCAGGATACGGCGGCCGAGCGTCTCCTGCACCAGGTCGAGGTTGCGGGCCACGATGGCGAGCGCCTCCTCGTCGTAGCGGAGCGGCAGGAGGTCGTTGAGGAACGCGCCGCCGGCCCGCGACCAGGCCAGGTGTTCTGAGACCAGTGCCGGCTGGAACCGGTCGCAGACGGCGCGCAGGCGGCCGAGGTGCCGACGATCGATGCCCGTGGCGCTGCCGAGCGAGAGTCCGACGCCGTGGACCGACAGCGGATAGGTCTCGCAAAGGCGTTCGAGGGCGGCGACGGCAGGCCCGTCGCCCATGTAGTTTTCGGCATGGATCTCGAGCCATCCCGCGGACGGACGACGGCTCAGCATTTCCCCGATATGGGGCGAGCGCAGGCCGATGCCGGCAGCGGCGGGGATCGAGAGGGGGATGGGCTGCTTCGGCATGGGATGTCCTCCTGGGGATGGCTCGAGAAACCGGTTCAGCTCTTCGGCTGATTGCTGCCGCCGGTCAGCTTGCCGCAGGTGCCGGCGGGCAAGTAGATCCAGGCGTCGACCTGGTCGTCCGCGGTCGAGGTGCCGGCGCAGGAATGCGTGGCGGTCTGGCAGTCGTTCTGCCCGGCCTTCACGACGCCGTAGCACTTCTCGAACTTGAAGCTCGGCTGCTCGGCAGGGCCGGCGAAAGCCGACGCGGCCGAAAGGGTGGCGGCCGCCGCGAATGCGGTGCCGATGATCGTCTTGGTGTCCAGCATGGTCTGCTCCGTTCGTTGGAAAAGGCGGGTTTGATGTCCCGTCAGGAAGACTTTCGTCGATCGCCGATCCGAACTGAAATGCCGCCTCGTCATCGTTTCGATAGGCGCGCCCTATCCGCTTCCACACGCGGAAAGGCCCTCCGGGATGGCGGTCCCGGAGGGCCTCTCAGAGCGGGCGCCAGGCGGCCGGCGCACCGCCGTCAGAGGTAGCGCGCCTCGATGTCGACGCTCGACCGCTGGCCGATGGCGTCATGGTTGCCGCGCAGCCATTCGTCCGCGCGCTCCCGGCCGCGATCGCGCAGATCGGTAAGCGCCTCCCAGTCGGCATTGAGCTTGCTCGCCACCGACAGCTTGCGCATCGCTTCGTCGTCGGAGATGCTGTGGACGAAGATCCGCTTCAGATCCATCGCGCCCGCGGCCTTCATGTCGATCAGCTTGGTGACGAAGGCGATGGCGCGCATTTCGCGCAGCAGCGACGAGTTGAAGCTGATCTCGTTGATGCGGTTGAGGATTTCGGTTGCGGTCTTGGGTACTTCCTCGCGCTCGATCGGGTTGATGTGAACGATCAGCACGTCCGGTGACGCAGAGGAATAGATCAGCGGGAAGATCGCCGGGTTGCCCATGTACCCGCCGTCCCAAAAAGCCTCTCCGTCGATTTCCACGGCCTGGAACAGGAACGGCAGGCATGCCGAGGCCATGATCGCATCGATCGAGATCGCATCGTTGTCGAAGACCTTTACCTTTCCGGTGCGGACGTTCGTGGCGCAGATGTGGAGCTTGATCGAGCACCGCGACTTTCGGATCGCGTCGACGTCGACGGAATCTTCGAGCACGCGGCGCAGCGGATTGAAGTTGAGCGGATTGAACTGGTAGGGCGACATCAGCCGGGTGACGAGGTCGAAGACGACGAAGGCCGGCGAATGCTCGAGCGCGCGCGACCCTACGATGCGGTCGAGCGGGCTCGGCTGCAGCGGCCCGAAAGCGGCGGCGTGGCTGACTCGGCGCCAGAAATTCGCCAGCGCTTTCTGCGCGCCGCGGCGGCCGCCTTGGGTCATGCCATAGGCGAGCACCGCCGCGTTCATCGCGCCGGCGCTTGTCGCCACCACGCCTTCGAAAGACAGATGGTCTTCGTCGAGCAGCCGGTCGAGCACGCCCCAGGTAAAGGCCCCGTGCGCTCCGCCGCCCTGGAGGGCGAGGTTGAGCGTCTTCGGCTCCTGGATGACGGATACGGCAATCGTCCCCATCGGTTCGATCGCCTCTTGTTTTGCATGCATGTTCATGACCGTTTTCTCCTTGGCCCTATGAGACGGCGACTGACCTCAGTGCGCGGTCCAGCCGCCGTCCACCGGCAGGGCCGTCCCGGTGATGGACGAGGCTTCCTCGCCACAGAGGAAGACCGTCAGCGCGCCCATCTCCTCCACGGAGGCGAAGCGGCGCGTCGGCTGGTTCTTCAGGAAAACGTCGCGGATCACTTCCTCACGGCCGATCCCGTGCGACTTCGCCTGGTCGTCGATCTGCTTTTCGACGAGGGGGGTCCACACATAGCCTGGGCAGATGGCGTTGCAGGTGATGCCGCTTTCGGCACCTTCGAGCGCCACGACCTTCGTCAGGCCGACGAGGCCGTGCTTGGCCGCCACATAGGCCGACTTGAACGGCGAGGCGATCAGTCCATGCGCCGAAGCGATGTTGACGATGCGCCCGAAGCCACGCTGCCGCATGGGTTCGAACGTGGCCTGGATCAGGTGGAAGGCCGAAGACAGGTCGATCGCCAGGATCGCGTCCCACTTCGCGGGCGGAAACTCCGCTATGGGGGCGACGTGCTGGATACCGGCGTTGTTGACGACGATGTCGACCTGGCCGAACCGGTCGCTCGCCCGTTCCGCCAGACGCCGGATGCCTGCCGCATCGCTCATGTCCGCTCCGTCATAGGCGACGTCGACATCGTTGGCATCGGCGAGCGCGGTCCGGGTTTCTTCGATCTGCATGGGATCGCCGAACCCGTTGAGCATGACGGCAGCGCCGGCACGGGCCAGCGCCTCGGCAATTCCCAGACCGATACCGCTGGTCGAACCGGTGACGATGGCGCTACGGCCTTCGAGCGGGCGACGCCCGGTCGCACGTTCGAGCGCCGTTTTGGCAAGAGTAAGCATCTTGGGTCTCCGTGAGAGTATCCGGCCCCGATGGCCGCTGCTCACAGACTGCGAGAATGCCTCTCAACAGGAAAATGCCGCCGTGCTATGAATTCGATGCGTGCATAGCATTGGAATGCGCTTGGTCGTGCGCGCAGGGTTCGGCCATGGACATTCACCACATCAGGTACTTCCTTGCCGTCTGCGAAACGCGCAATTTCACGCGTGCGGCAGAGCGCTGCAACGTTACCCAGCCCGCTCTTTCGCGGGCTATCCAGCAGCTTGAGGACGAGGTCGGCGGCCTGCTCTTCCGTCGCGAGCGCAACCTGTCCCATATCACCGATCTGGGCGCGCTCCTGCGCCCGCGTTTCCAGCAGATCCTCGACGAGCTGATGGGCGTTCGCCAGGAGGCATCGCGCTTCCTGTGTCTGGAGGACGCCAACCTCAAGGTCGGGATCATGTGCACCATCGGGCCGCGCCGCTTCACCGGGTTGCTCGCCGATTTCCGCATGCGGCACGACGGTGTGCGCCTGCAACTCGTCGAGGGTGTTCCCAGCCGTCTGGCCATGCTCATCGAGAGCGGCGACATCGACGTTGCCCTGATGTCCTCCAACGAGGCCTTCCCGGAGCGTTTCGATGCCCGCCCGCTGTTTCGCGAACGCTTCATGCTGGCGTTCCCGGCCGGTCATCGCTTCACCGACATGGCAGCCATCCCCGTGCGGGAAGTCGGCGGCGAGAACTATCTCCGGCGGCTCAACTGCGAGTATCGCGATCACCTGTCGCATCTTTGCAGTGATCATGGGGCGACGCTTCACATCTCATACGAGAGCGAACGTGAGGACTGGATCCAGAACATGGTCGCTGCCGGACTCGGCATCTGCTTCATTCCCGAGTTTAGCGCCGTCATCCCCGGCCTCCACGTCCGGCCGGTGATCGAGCCGGAGGTGTGGCGCGAGGTTTGCCTCGTGACGATGGCCGGCCGCCGCTTCTCGCCGGCCGTTGCCGCCTTCGTCAGCGCGGTCCGGGCCTATGGCTGGCCGTCAGGCACCGCCGCTGTGCCGCACAAGAGCGCAGCCTGACCATCAGCCTCTCCTTCCGTCCCAGTTTCCCACGTGGTTGCGATCGACGCGACGGATGACGCGTGACCGCCGGCGGATCGATACGCCGCAGGTATCGAAACGAAAGGGACCCGGCATTTCCGCTCTCGATCGTGGCGGGCCACTCTGCATCGCATGCCCCGCCTGAAGCGCCGGGCACTTCGCGAACGGAGAACACAGACATGAACGCATTCGCCAAACGCAACATCAACCCGCTGAAGCTCGCAGCCGCAGTCGCGATCGCTTCCGCAGCCATCCTCGCCGCCGCACCCGCCGGAGCCGGGGAATGCCCCGCCGACCAGGTGATGGCCGGCGCCACGAAGCCTGGTGCCACCATGCCGGCCGGGGTGACGGACGAGGTGCTCGCCAGCATCGACCTGTCGTCCAAGGGTGCGGAGTGGAAAGGCCACCTGCTGCGCATGCGCAAGCTCGTCGTCCAGCCGGCAGGCGTGGTCCCGTGGCACGAGCATTCCATGCGCCCTGCCAACATCCTGATCGCATCCGGTGCGATCACCGAGTACCGCAGTTCCTGCAAGGTTCCGATCGAGCACGTGGCCGGCGATGTCGCCGTCGAATTCGGCGACCTGGCGCACTGGTGGAAGAACAACGGCGCGGCTCCGGCCGTCCTCTACTCGGCAGACATCCTCCCGCCCGAGATGACCGACGATCATACCATGTGATCGGCCCCCGAGCCTCTGCTCCTCCCACCACTTCCCCCGGCCATCCCCGTCCTGACGAACGGGGATGGCGCCTTTTCCATCTGGAGACATCCGATGACGACCTCTTTTCCACCGGCCTCTGGGCGGTTCCGCATGGCGGCGGCGGATGGCTGGCGCTACGGCGTGATCACGCTGATCGCCTTCCTCACGCTGGTCGATCTCTTCGCGGCACAGGCGATCCTGCCGTCGCTCGTCGAAGCGTTCGGCGTCAACCGGGCGGCAATGGGCTTCGCCGTCAATGCGAGCACCTTCGGCATGGCGTTGGCGAGCCTCGGCGTGGCGTTCTTCGGTCGTAGGATCGATCGGCGAAACGGCATCTGGATCAGCCTCGTCGTGCTCGCCGTTCCCACCTCGCTTCTGGCTTTCACGCACGACCTGACCGTCTTCACCCTTCTTCGCGTGGCCCAGGGGCTCTGCATGGCGACCGCCTTCACGCTGACCATGAGCTACCTGGCCGAGCATTTCGAGCCGCGCGCCACCACGGGCGCGCTGGCGGCCTACGTCACTGGCAACGTGGCGAGCAACTTCTTCGGACGGCTGCTGTCCGCCTCGCTGGCGGACACGTTCGGGCTTTCGCCGACCTTTCTCGTCTTCGCCGTGCTGAACGTCGCTGGCGGTGTTCTGGTCCTTTCGACGCTGAAGGCGACCGAGCGCATGATGGGCGCTGGCGGCGGCACCACGCCGAGGCGGGACTGGCGGGAATGCCTCGGGAACCCGGCACTGCGATGGTCCTTCCTGATCGGCTTCCTCGTCCTCTTCGTCTTCATCGGCACCTTCACCTACGTGAACTTCCGGCTGACGGCCGACCCGATCGGGCTTTCGCCGATGGCGCTGGGGCTGGTCTATCTCGTTTTCTTACCGTCGATGGTCACCACTCCCCTGGCCGGCCGGCTGTCGGCCGCGAGAGGCCCGTCCGCAGCGATCGTCTTCGGCCTCGGCGTGGCCGTTCTGGGCCTCCTGATGGCGCTCTCGCCGGTGCTCGCCGTGGTCTTGCCGGGACTGGCCCTGGTCGCGATCGGGACATTCCTCGCCCAGGCGGTGGTCACCGGACATGTCGGGCGAACCGCAGGCGGCGCGCGCACCGCCGCGAGC
>CATMOC010000239.1 GCA_950071955.1 uncultured Mesorhizobium sp.
AACGCGCTGCCGGCGCTCGTGCTCACCGTGCCGCTGTTCTTCCCGGTCGCCATGAACGCCGGTTTCGACCCGATCTGGTTCGGCGTCGTCATCGTCATCATGGTGGAACTCGGCGTGGTCACCCCGCCGATCGGCGTGAACGTCTTCGCCATCGCCACGATGGCCAAGGACGTCTCGATGTACGACGTGTTCCGCGGCGTCGCCCCGTTCTGGATCGCCTTCATGGTCCTCATCGGCCTCATCGTTCTCTTCCCGCAGATCAGCCTCTTCCTGCCGTCGCTGATGTGAGGAAGCTGCCCTCTAGACGAGCGTCGGCCTTCGCGAGAACTTCGAAGCGGTCCGAACCCGCAATGGTGTACACCCCATTCCGGACCTGGTGACGTCGGGTCGGCCCAATGATCGGCATGTGTCATTCTTCGACCAGAAGCCGGCGAACGCGTTCGACAAGACGTTCGCCGCCATCAGCCTCCGCTACGGAAACCGCACGACTGTCGTAGTCGCCATGCGACTTGAGTATCCGCGATCCGGGTGTAATAGACGGATCGCAAGCTGACGCTGTGCGGGGTGAAGCTGGAAGTCCCCGAAGCGCATGAGGGCCTGAAAACCGCCGTCACCATAACCGGTGTCTGGCGAATTTGGAGAAGGCTCTGACTGTCCGGCCGACTTTCGGCGATCCCCTTTTCGCAAGCCCTTCACCACCGCGGAGCCGGTCTGGGAGACTTGGCGCAGGGCAACGAGATGCCTCGGAGTTGAGGGCGCCTGTCCATCGACGAGTTGACTTATGAGCAGGAAAAAGCTACTCATGGGTATGATCGCGTTCGCATCGGTAGTAATGCTTCCGAGGTCGGCGCGTTCGGTTTGGGAGGAGATACAATGACCATACACCGACTTTCCGGCGCCGTTGCGCTGGCTGCATGTTTCGCCGTCACGCCCGCTCTCGCACGCGACCTGTCCATGGCGCCCGGCTTTGCGCCCGGCTCCATCGTCAACCAGGGGGCCGAATCCTTCGCGAACAAGGTGACGGAGCTGACCGGCGGCGAAATCACCTTCACGATCCATCCGCTGACGCTCCTGAGTGTGCCCCAGATGCTGAACGGCGTGCGCGATGGCGTCGCCGACGTCGGCACCATCCTGCCGATGGTGTTCGCGGCACAGTTCGCCGACGTGAATCTGATCAGCGATCTGGCCATGCTTGGCACCTACGCCCCGGCGATGGCAGGCGCGACGACCGAATACATCCTCACCTGCGAGCCTTGTCTCAAGGAGTACGAGAAGAACAACGTCGTTTACCTCGGCTCCGGCTCCACGCCTGAGTACGGCATCCAGTCCACCAAGCCGTTCACTTCGGCCGACGACCTGCGCGGCTCGAAGCTGCGGTCTCCGAACGCGACCTTCAACCGCTGGATCGAGCATTTCGGCGGTGTGGCGCTGACCCTTCCGGGCAACGAGATCTTCGAGGCGGTCAAGCAGGGCGTCGTCGACGGCGCGTTGCTTTCCTCTGGCGAACTGCGCAACATCCGCATGATCGACATCGTCAAGGACGTGACGGTGGGCGTGCCGGGCGGCACTTACAACACGATCAACATCGCAAACGTCAACCGCGACCTCTGGCACGAACTGACGCCGGAGCAGAGGCGGGCGATGATCGCCGCCGGTGCCCATGCGATCGCCGAGACGACCGTCGGATACATGAAGGACGGAGCGGCGGCGCTGGAAGCGGCGCGTGCGCAGGGCATCGAGGTGCATGAGGCATCGCCCGAATTCGTCGCGGCGTCGCAGGAGTTCGTGAAGCAGGACCTGGCCAAGATCGCCAGCCTTGCCGGCGACCGCGGTGTCGAGGACGCCGAGGCGAAGATCGCCCGCTTCAGCGAACTGGTCGCCAAGTGGCAGGGGCTCACCGAGGGCGTCGAGCTCAGCGCCGAAGCCCTGGGCGAACTGTACCGGAGAGAGATCTTCGAGCCCCTCATTGGCGACGACTACGCGATGTGAGAAATCCAGCGGGAGGATTCGTCAAAGGCGGATCCTCCCGGACACGGATTTAGCCCTCGTATCTCTCAATTCCGGAGTACACGCGCGTGCTGCAACGTCTCTGGTCCGCGATCGATGCCGTCCTGGTGGCGGCGGCGGGGCTGATCCTCGTCGCGGGAATCCTGCACGTCACGGCGGACGTGGCGATGAAGTACCTCTTCGCGAGCCCGATCCCCGGCACGATCGTCTACGTTTCCAACTACTACATGACCTCGATCGTCTTCCTTCCGCTCGTCTCGGCCGAGTTGCGCCGCCAGCACATCGCTGTCGACCTCTGGCCATCGTCGACCCCGGCCTGGCTCGATCGTCTGGGCGAGCGCATCACCTGGGGAATCTCGGCCGCCGTCTACGCGCTTCTGACCTGGAACACGTGGCAGGACGCCTACCGCAAGTTCGAGGAGGGCGAGTACGTCCTCGACCAATCCGGCTTCGTGACGACCTGGCCCAGCTATTTCATCCTCCCGCTGGGAATGGCGCTGATGACGGCCCTCCTGCTGACGAAGCTCTGGCGCCCGGCTTTGGCTCTACGCGGAGATGAGGTCGAAGCGAATGTCTAACGAAGCCATCGGCCTTGCCTGCGTCGGCCTGCTCTTCCTCCTGTTGCTTATCCGCGTCCCGATCAGCGTCTCGCTGATCGGGGTTTCCACCCTGGGCATCGCTGTCATCACCAAGTTCAAGGTGGCGGACAGCCTCCTGCAGACCGTGCCTTACACCTTCGTCGCGACCTGGACGATGAGCTCCATTCCCATGTTCCTGTTCATGGGATTCCTCTGCTTTCACGCCGGCATCACCACGAGCATCTTCCGGGCGGCACGCCTCTTCCTGCGAAGAGCCCCGGGCGAGCTCGCCATCGCCTCGATCTTCGGCTGCTCCGGCTTCGCGGCCGTCACCGGGTCGAGCGTCGCCTGTGCCGCCGCGATGGGAAGGATCGCCATTCCCGAGATGTTGAAGCAGCGCTACGACCCTGCGCTGGCCACCGGAACTCTCGCCGCCGCGGGCACGATCGGAGCGCTGATCCCGCCGTCCATCCTGATGATCATCTACGGAACCATCGCGCAGGTTTCGATCGTGAAGCTCTTCGCCGGCGGCGTCGCGCTGGGATTGCTCACCGCGTTCATCTACTGCGCCGTGGTGGTGGTGCGGGTCCTGATCACCCCTGAACTCGCGCCACGCGGAGAAGAAGGCGACAGGGGCGGATACGTCTCGGCCATTCTGGACACGTGGCCCCTGATGCTGTTGCTCGCAGGAGTCTTCGGCGGCCTGTTCCTCGGCTTCTTCACGCCGACCGAGGCAGGCGCCGTGGGCGCCTTCCTCTCCCTGGTGGTCGCCGCGGCCAAGGGAAGCCTGAACTTCGGCGTCCTCCGCGACACGATACGCGAGACGCTGGTGACCACGTCCGCAATCATCATCATCACGGTCGGCGCGAGCCTCTTCACCCGGCTGGTCGCGGTCAGCGGCATCAGCGGCGCACTGGAGACGATGGTGGCGACCTGGGGGCTCGACCCGATCACGGTGATGCTCGGCATCGGGCTCGTCTACCTGTTGCTCGGCATGTTCCTCGAACCCATCGGGGCCATGCTCATCACCCTCCCGATCTTCATCCCGCTGGTGAACCAGGCCGGCTATGATCTGATCTGGTTCGGCATCATCGTCGCCAAGTTCCTGGAGGTAGGGATGATCACTCCCCCTGTGGGAATCAACGTCTTCGTCATCAAGAACGTGGTGGGGGACGAAATCAGCATGATGACGATCTTTCGAGGGGTCCTGTGGTTCTTCGTCGCCGATCTGGTCCTGATCGCCGCCTGCGTTGTGTGGCCCGGACTGATCACGTGGTCCATCCCCGCCTAACAAGGAAACGATCGCCATGAACACCATGACGGGACCGGTGCCGGACTACTCCACGATTCGCCTGTCCATCGACGGGCGCATCGCACGGATCGTGCTGAACCGGCCAGAGAAGCTCAATGCGCTGGACCCGGCGATGCTGGAGGAACTCCTGGAGGCACTGTCGCGGGTACGCGAGACAGCCGGACTGAATGCCCTGTTTCTCGAGGGCGCCGGACGGCTTTTCTCCGCGGGGGTCGATCTGGACACGCCGTTCTTCATGGAGCACGTCAGCGACACGTCGATCTATTCCGGAACACGATTGCTCAACTGGCAACATCGGGTGATCACGGCGCTCTTCGAGCAGGAGGTCGTCACGATCGCGGGCCTGAACGGCCATGCCTGCGGCGGCGGCGGGCTGGGGCTGGCAATGGCCTGCGACATGCGCATCAGCGTTCGCGCAGCTCAGTTCTGGATGGTGCCATCGAAGCTGGACGTGGTGCAGGATTTCGGCCTCAGCTGGATGGTGCAGCGGTTGGTCGGGCCGTCCCGCGCGATGCAGATGGCAGTCCTGGGAGAACGCCTCGACGCGGAAACCGCGCTGACATGGGGCCTCGTCAACGAGGTCGTCGGGGATGCCGATGCGCTTTCCATCAGGCTCGGCGAACTGGCCGCAAGGTTCGGCGAGATGGGCAGCGATGCTCTTCGCATGATGAAGACGATCCTGCGCTCTGGAGAACGCAGCAATCTTTCGACGCAGTTGAACATGGAGGCGATCGCCAACGGACTTGCGTTCCAGTCGGAGGAGTTCGCCCAAAAGAAGGCAGCCTACCTGCACAAGTCGAGGTCGAAATGAGCCTGGCCGAACGGACCACGATGCGCGCCATGCGCCTACATCCCGATGGTCAGGGCGCCTCGCTGCGACTGGAATACGACGTTCCCGTTCCCCGTCCATCATCGGGCGAGGTCATGATCAAGGTACGCGCCTGCGGCCTCAATCAGGTCGACTTGCTGACACGCCAGGGCGAGATGCCGAAAGACGTGCCGCTGCCCCACATCTCCGGCACCGAGGTGGCGGGCGAGATCGCAGTCCTGGGCGAGGGTGTGACGGGTTGGGCCGTCGGCGCCCCCGTCGTGGTGGATCCGATCCTGTCCTGCGGACATTGCCACGCCTGCATCACCGGCAACACCAACATGTGCAGGACGAGCCGTGTGTTCGGCGTGCAGACGCAAGGTGGGTATGCGCAGTTCGCCGCCGTGCCCGCACGACAGCTGCATGCCATACCCGAAGGTCTCGGCTATGCCGAGATCGCGGCCATCGCGGTGACCGGCCCGACCGCCTGGCACATGCTGCGGCGGCGCGCGGACATCCGGGTCGGAGAGGACGTGCTGATCATCGCGGGCGGGTCCGGCATCGGGGTCCTGGGAATTCAGATCGCCAAGCTGGCCGGGGCACGCGTGATCGCCACCGCCGGCAGCGAGGCGAAGATGCGGGCAGCGTTGGAGCTCGGCGCGGACCATGTCGTGAACCATTCCCAAGAAGGATGGGCACGCGAGGTTCGCGCGATGACCGGCGGAAAGGGCGTGGATCTGGTCTTCGAACATGTCGGCGAAGCGACGTGGGAGGGAAGCCTGCAGGCGCTCGCCCGCGGCGGACGGCTCGTCACCTGCGGCGGGCATTCCGGCTTCGACGTGAAGATCAACCTCTGGCATCTGTTCGTGAAGGAACAGACGCTGATCGGCTCGTTCGCCGGTTCCAGGCAGGATTTTCTCGACGTCATGAGACTGGCCGAGCGATCGCAGCTGAAGCAGGTCGTCCAGGAGATCGTTTCATTCGAGGATCTCCCACGGGCACAGGAAATGCTGCGGGAGCGGCGCGTCTTCGGCAAGCTCGTGCTCGATCCCTGGGCCGGCTGACCAGATGGCCCACAGGATCAGCCTGATCACCGGCGCCGCCAGCGGCCTCGGCCGCGCCACGGCATTGGCCATGGCGCGACGGGGCGACCGGCTGGTCCTGTGCGACCTGACGGCGGACGGGCTGGACGAAACCGTAGCCCTCGTCCGCGATCTGGGCGGTGACGCCCTGTCGGTCGTCCTCGACGTCACCCGGCCCGGTGCGATGGAGGCTGCGATCGATGCAACGCGCACCTTGGGCGGGCTGGACTATGCCGTGAACAGCGCCGGGATCGAGGGCGCACGCGCTGCCGCGGCGGACTATGCCTGGGAAGACTGGCGCCGTGTCATGGCAGTCAACCTCGACGGCGTGTTCCTGGGCTGCCGCCACGCGATCCGGGCGATGCGGGCCCGCGGAACGGGATCGATCGTCAACATCGGCTCCCGGTCCGGGGGGG
>CATMOC010000240.1 GCA_950071955.1 uncultured Mesorhizobium sp.
GGGTTCGATCAGCCCCACGATGATACCGCCGAGCAGCGCGCCGGGCAGGCTGCCGAAACCGCCGATGACCGCCGCCGCGAAGGCCTTGATGCCCAGGAGCCCGATCGACGGGTCGATCGATCCCTTGGAGGCGAAGAGGATGCCGGCGACCGCCGCCACCGCGCCCGCCAGCGCCCAGATCAGCGAATGCACGCGCTTGACCGGAATGCCCATGTAGTAGGCCGCGAGCTGGTTCTGCGAGGCCGCCTGCATGGCCACCCCGAGCTTGGTGTTGTTGAAGTAGAAATAGAGCGCGACCGTGAGGAATATGGTGACGACGATGATCGACACCTCGTCGAGCCCCAGAACCAGGCCGCCGAAACGGACGTCCTGGCCGGCGATCGGCGATTCCAGCGAGATCGGCTGGTGGCCCCAGATCAGGCCGGCGATGAAGCGCAGCACGAAGCCCAGGGCGATCGTCAGGATCACGACCGCGACCTGGCTCTGGCCGAACATGCGCCGCAGAACGATCATGTCGAGCAGGTAGCCGAAGACACCCATCAGGAAGATCGCGATCGGCACCGAAACCCAGAACGGCAGTCCCCAGAACTGCTCGTTGGTGAGCCCCAGCGTGATGAAGGCACCTAGCATCATGAAATCGCCCTGAGCGAAATTCACTGCTTCCGTCGCCTTGTAAATCAGCACGAAGCCCAGCGCGATCAGGCCGTAGACACAGCCGTTCGCCAGCCCACTGACGAATAGTTGCAAGACGTCCAAGACGTTCGCTCCTCCCAAATCGACGCGGTCTATTGCCGCGTTCTTTTGTCGTTCACCCTACAGACAGCCTGCCCGTCTCCGCAAGCGAGGCTGGTCTTCCTCCTCAGGGCGCGATGAACACTTTTCCGTTCGGCCGCGCCAATTCTCCCGGCACCTTCTCCATCGCATCGCCAAGCTGCACGACCGCGTTGACGTCCGTGGACCAGCGCCCGTCCTTGAAGCGCATCTGCGCCTCGCGGATGGTCGCGATCTTCCGTTCCAGCGGCGTGCTGCGCATCCAGTCCGTGAGCCAGAAGCCCTCGATGCGCTTGTGCATGAAGATCAGCTGCCCCGGTTCCGGTATCGGCGTCGCGTGGGTATCTAGCCGGCCGTAGACGATCCAGCGCGCCCGCTTGGGCATGGCGGCGAAGATCTCGCCCGCGAGCGGCCCCGTCACGGCATCGAGGAAGATGCGCGGTTGTTCGGCCTTGAGCACGCCCTTCAGTTCGTCGGTGAAGCCCGGCGAGGATGCATTGAGGACATGTGCCGCGCCGGCGTTTTTCAGCAGGTCCTTCTGGTCGTCGCGTCGCACGATGGCGATGGGCCTGTAACCCTCGTCGCGCGCGACCCCCATCATGAGCTTGCACAGCTGGCTCGCGCCGGCCGTCAGGATGAAGGATTTCTCCCCCTCCTCCTTGACGATGCCGAACATGGCAAGCGCGGTGAGCGGGTTGACGATCATCGCCGCGGCGTCCTCGTCGCGTACCCCGTCGATGACCGGGATGCATGCTCCCCCTTCAGCGACGGCATATTCCGCCCACGAACCCCAGCCGCTCAGGCCCGTCGCGAAGGCGACGCGCTGGCCGACCGGCACATGCGCGCCGGCATTCTCGCCCGCCGCCACGATGGTCCCGACGCCTTCGAAGCCGGCGGGTTGCCCCTGCCGGCGCGGCTGGCCGTAGAGCCCCTTCAGGAACATGACGTCGGACGGATTTATCGAGGCGAGGCTCACTTTGATCAACACCTGCGAGGGTCCGGGAGACGGCACCCCGATCTCGCCGGCCCGCACGTAGGGCGCCATCGCTTCCAGGCGGGCATCCGAGCGCCCGGTCGCGTAGCCGTCATTGACCAGGAGGAGCGCTTTCATGTGTGCCGGCATGCTCATTGCGTCGCTCTCCTACGGCTTCAGGATGATCTTGCCCGCCGACCCTCGGCCGAGCACGCGTTTCAGCACGGACGGAGCATCGGCCAGGGGGTATTCCCCCTCGATGACGGGCTTGACCTTGCCGGCGAGATACCAGCCGATCAGTTCCTTCATGTTGTCGGCATAGACGGTCGGCTCGCGGCGCGTGAAGTCGCCCCAGAAGACGCCGACCACGCTGAAGCCCTTCACCAGGGCGAGATTGACGGGGAATTTCGGGATCGTGCCGGACGCGAAGCCGATCACCAGCAGCCGTCCGCCCCAGCCCATGGAGCGCGACAGCGCGTCGAAGCTCTCGCCGCCGACAGGATCGTAGCCGACGTCGACGCCCTTGCCGCCGGTCGCCTCCTTCAGCGCGTCCTTGAGGTTTTCGTAGCCGAGCACGACGTCCGCGCCGGCCCGCTTCGCGATCGCCTGCTTCTCGGGGCTCGACGCGACACCGATAACGCGCGCGCCCATCGCCTTGCCGATCTGGACGGCCGCGGTGCCGGTCAGCCCGGCCGCGCCGAGCACGCAGAGCATCTCGCCGGCCTTGAGTTGCGCCCGCTGCTTCAGGGCGTAGTGTGACGTGCCGTAGCCGCACAGCAGCGCGCAGGCGTCAGCGCTGCCGATCCCGTCGGGAAGCTTCATGACGGTGGCTTCGGGCGCGCCGACTATCTGGGCATAGCTGCCCATGGACGACAGCGATGCCACGCGGTCGCCGACCTTGATGCCCTTCACATCCTCGCCGACCGCCGTCACGGTGCCGGCGACCTCCATCCCGGGCACGAACGGGGTCGGCGGCTTCATCTGGTAGAGCCCCTGCACCAGGAGCCCGTCGGGAAAGTTCACGCCAATGGCCTCGGCCCGGATCACCACGGTCGAGCCCTTCGCCTCCGGCTCGGGCCAGTCGGCATATTCGAGGTTTTCCAGCGGGCCGTAGTCGCGGGCGACGATTGCTTTCATACCGGGCTCAGACCTTTTCCTGCGTATATTTCTTGAGCTCGACGCGCGCGACCTGGCGGCGGTGTACGGCGTCCGGGCCGTCGGCGAACCGAAGGGTCCTCAGATGCGTCCAGCTGCGCGCCAGCGGCGTATCCTGGCTGATGCCCTGCGCGCCGAACATCTGCACCGCCTCGTCGGTGACCTTCAGCGCCACCTGAGGCGCGATCACCTTGATCTGGCTGATCCAGGGGGCTGCCGCGCGGGCGTCGCCCTGGTCCATCATCCACGCTGCCTTGAGGCAGAGAAGGCGCGCCATCTCGATCTCCATGCGGCAGTTGGCGATGATGTCGTAATTGGCCCCGAGCTTGGCGAGCGGCTGCCCGAAGGCCTCGCGGCGCATCGCCCGCGTGCACATCATCTCCAGCGCCCGCTCGGCCTGGCCGATGGCGCGCATGCAGTGATGGATGCGGCCGGGGCCCAGACGCCCCTGCGCGATCTCGAAGCCCGCCCCTTCCCTCAGAACGATGTTTTCGACCGGCACGCGCACGTCGGTGAAGCGCACGTGCATGTGGCCGTGCGGCGCGTCGTCGTGGCCGTAGATTTGCATCGCGCGCAGGATCTCAACCCCCGGCGTGCCGGCGGGCACCAGCACCATGGAGTGGCGGCGATGCTTCGGTTCGTCGTCGCTGCCGGTCTTCACCATGACGATGTAGATCTTGCACCGAGGATCGCCGACCCCGGAGGACCACCATTTCTCGCCGTTCAGCACGTATTCGTCGCCGTCACGCACGCAGCTCATCGCGATGTTGGTGGCATCCGAGGACGCGACGTCCGGCTCCGTCATCAGGAAGGCCGAGCGGATCTCGCCCTTCAGCAGCGGTGCGAGCCACCTGTCCTTCTGCGCCTGCGTGCCGTAGCGCTCGAACACTTCCATGTTGCCGGTGTCGGGCGCCGCGCAGTTGAATACTTCGGCGGCCAGGTGCGACTTGCCCATCTCTTCGGCGAGATAGGCATACTCGACCGTCGTGAGCCCATAACCGCGTTCCGAATCGGTGAGCCAGAAGTTCCACAGGTTGTTCTGGCGCGCCTTGGCCTTCAGCCCTTCGAGGATCTCGGTCTGGCGCGGCGTGTAGGTCCAGCGGTCGCCGTTCCTCCCCACCTCGGCGAGGAACTCCTCATCCAGCGGGATGATTTCCTCGCGCACCATACGGGCGACCTTTTTGAGGATCGGCTTCAGCCGCTCCGTCATCCCCAGATTCATGTCCGTCATGCGCTTTCCTCTCGTCTCTTCGACAGCCCGCCGAGGGCGTAGTCCACGACCTTCTTCGCCACGACCTCGACGTCGGCCCGCGTCTCGCCGACGCGCGGCGAATACCAGAAGATCGGCGAATTCAGCGTCATGAACATGAGCTGGTTGGTGATGCTGAGATCGTCGAACCGGAACACGCCCTCGTCGCGCCCCTGCAGCAGCGTGTTCCGGAACAGCATGCCGTAATTGTGCCGGTATTCGATCAGTTCGTTGAAAACCGACCGCTGCTCCGGCGTGGTAGCGCCGCGCAGGTGCATCTCGACGCCGATCCACACCGCGCGCTGGAACGGCTTGGTGTCGATCATCAGAAGGACGTGCGCCATCGCCATCCTGCGCCAGCGGGGCAGCGCAGGCCCCGGCTGGTCGATGAATGGCCGGACGGCCTCGTAGTTGAGGTCCATCCCGTGCTTGAACACGGCAGCGAACAGATCTGCCTTGGACGGGAAATGGTGATAGATGCGGCCCTTCGTGGCACCGAGGCTGCGTGCGACGTCGTCGATCGATGCCGCCGCGTAGCCGCGGTCCATGAAACACTTCGCCGCCGCGCTCAGGATGTCGATGCGCGAATTGTCGGCGATCTGCTCCCTGACGCTCAGCGCCATCCCTTGTCACGACCTCCCGTTCGCGGAGCCTCTTGTTTTTCCGGCGCATGGCCGATCGGCTCTTTACTCACGGTGCAAGGATGAACATACTACCGGGTATGTTGTCAACGCGGTATCGTCGATAACCGCGAGGGAGGAAGAATGTCGTACCTGGAAGAGCTCTTTTCCGTGTCGGGCAAGACCGCGCTCATCACGGGTGCTGCGAGCGGCATCGGCCGCATGGCGGCCACCGCGCTGGTCCACGGCGGCGCCCGCGTGATGATCGCCTCGCGCCGCGCGGCCGAATGCGAGAAAGTCGCGGATGAACTGAATGCCTTGGGTGCATCCGGTAGCGCGGAGGGGTTCGGCGGCGACGTCGGCTCGGAAGCCGGCGTCGTGGAGCTAGCCGAAGCCGTCAAGGCGCGCACGGACCGCCTGCACATCCTGATCAACAATGCCGGCCTCAGCTGGGGCGAGAACCTCGAGACCTTCCCGTACCACGCCTGGGCGCGGGTGCTGAACGTCAACGTCACCGGGCTGTTCCACCTCACGCGCGAGATGCTGCCGCTCCTGGAAAAGGCGGCGTCGCACGAGGATCCGGCCCGCGTCATAAACCTCGGATCCGTGATGGGGACGCAGCCTATCGCGGACGGCGCCTATTCCTACACGGCCTCGAAGGCGGCTGTGCATCACCTCACCCGGACGCTCGCCGGCGAGCTTGCCGGACGCTGGATCACGGTGAACGCCTTCGCGCCCGGCCCCTTCCAGAGCCGCATGACGGCGTTCGCGACCGGAACGGACGAGAAGGCCGCCAAGGTCGGCAGCCGCGTGCCGCTGGCGCGCATCGGCAATCCGGATGACATAGCCGGCGCGACTCTGTATCTGTGCAGCCGTGCCGGAAGTTACGTCACGGGCGCCATCCTTCCACTGGATGGCGGACAGGCGGTGCAGCACGGCATGTCGCTGTTCAAGGACGTGGATTGACGCCACCGCATGCAGGATACCCAACTGAAGCCCGTAAGCACGGATGATCTCGTCGCGGCGATCGGCACCGAGATCGGCGTGTCTTCCTGGCGGACCGTCAGCCAGACGATGATCGACCGGTTCGCCGAGGCGACCGACGATCACCAGTTCATTCATGTCGATCCCGAGAGGGCGGCGCGGGAGACGCCGTTCGGCGGCACGATCGCGCACGGGTTCCTGTCGCTTTCGCTGCTCTCCACGCTGGCCTACGAAACCCTGCCGCCGCTCGCCGGCAGCACAGTGGGCATCAACTACGGTTTCGACGAGGTGCGCTTCAAGTCGCCGGTCAGGTCGGGCGCCCGCATCCGGGGGCGGTTCGTGCTCGCCCACGCAAACGTGCGCCTGTCGGGATGGGTCGAGGCGAACTACGACGTCACGATCGAGATCGAGGGCCTTCGCAAGCCGGCGTTGACCGC
>CATMOC010000241.1 GCA_950071955.1 uncultured Mesorhizobium sp.
CGCGTTCGCGCCGATACGTATGGTGGATGCGGGTCGGCGGTCGTGCGCCGTTCGGAGGATGCACAATGAACGATGTGGCCGCGGCCGGTTTCGGGTTCTACGACGGGATCGCGCCCGAAACCGACTTCGATCGGCTGGCGGACGGCTCCGCCTACAGGCCGCTTCCCGACGACTGGCTCGTCGGCGTCGCCGATATCGTGGATTCCACCGGTCACATCGCCGCCGGGCGCTACAAGACGGTGAACACCGTTGGCGCCGCCGTCATCTCGGCGCAGATCAACGCGGCGAAGGACATGGCTTTCCCCTTCGTTTTCGGCGGCGACGGCGCGGGCTTCGCCTTTCCGCGGGCGCACCGCGCCGTTGCCGAGGACGCGCTGGCCCGTGTCATCCGATGGGCGGACGAAGAGTTCGGCTTCGCGATGCGCGGGGCCGTCGTGCCCGTCGGCGACATCCGATCCGCCGCTCTCGACGTGCAGGTGGCGCGCTACCGGCCTTCAGCGGGCGTCGACTATGCCATGTTTGCCGGAGGCGGACTTGCCTGGGCCGACAAGGAGATGAAAGCGGGACGCTACCGCATCGAGCCCGCGCCGGCTGGCGCGTTTCCGGATCTGGAAGGCCTCTCGTGCCGCTGGACGCCGATGCGCGCGCGCAACGGGAAGATCCTGTCCATCCTGATCGTCCCTCGACCCGGCGCCGCTCCGGGCCATGTCGCGGGCGTCGCGCATCGGGTGCTGGAGATCACGAAGCACCTCGACCGTGGCGGGCATCCGGTGCCAGCCGAAGGTCCGGGCGTCGGCTGGCCGCCGGAGGGACTGGCGCTGGAGGCGCATGCAACGCACGGCAGCTCCTCGCTCTTCCGCCGCAAGGCCTATCTGTTGGCGGCGACCTTCATGGCATACGTCCTCTTCAAGACGCGCTGGCGCGCCGGCACCTTCGATCCCTCGCATTACATCCGGATGACCCGCGACAATGCCGATTTCCGCAAGTTCGACGATGGGCTCAAGATGACGATCGACTGCGACACGGACACGCGGCAGCGCATCGAGGCGGAACTCCAGCGCGGCCAGGCAGCCGGCATCGTCTCCTACGGCCTCTTCGAACAGGACGAGGCGATCATGACCTGCATCGTCCCATCGGTCTCGCGTGACGACCACGTGCACTTCATCGACGGAGCGGCGGGGGGTTATACGAGCGCCGCGACGGCCATACGGCAGGCCGCGGCGGCAGCGAGCCAGGCCTGAATGGCACGGACGCAGGGCTGGATCAGCGCGTCACCATGCGGTTCCAGGCATCGAGGCCGGCGATCTTGTAGGCTTCGGCGAGCGTCGGATAGTTGAAGGTGTTCTCGACGAAGAAGTCGACCGTGCCGCCGAGATTGATCACCGCCTGGCCGATGTGGATCAGTTCGGTCGCGCCCTCGCCGACGATGTGGGCGCCGAGCAGCCTGCGGGTCTCGAGCGAGAAGATCAGCTTCAGGAAACCAGAATTGACGCCCATGATATGGCCGCGCGAGGTTTCCCGGAAGCGCGCGATGCCGCATTCGTAGGGCGCGCCGCTCGCCCTCACTTCTTCCTCCGACTCTCCGACGGTCGATATCTCCGGAACCGCGTAGATGCCGTAGGGAAAGGTCGCCGGGGCCGGCGGCAGAGGCATGCCGAAGGCGTGGCAGGCCGCCACGCGGCCCTGTTCCATGGACGTGGAGGCAAGGCTCGGAAAGCCGATGATGTCGCCCGCGGCATAGATGTTGCTGGCCGAGGTCTGGAAGGTCCGCGGGTCGACCGTGATCCGGCCGCGGCCGTCCGGCTCGATCCCGACGGCATCGAGCCCGAGGTCGTCGACATTGCCGGTCCTGCCGGCGGCATAGAGCACGATCTCGGCGCGCACGATCCTGCCGTCGGCCATCCGGACCTCGACATGGTCTCCCTTCGTCTCCACCGACGCCACGCCGCAGCCGAGCCGCACGGTCATCCCGCGATCGCGCATCTGGTGCACGAAATCGTCGACGATCTCGCGATCGACGAAATCGAGGATGGCCGGGCGTGATTCGATCAGCGTCACGGGGACGTCGAGCGCCGAGAAGATGGTCGCGTACTCCACCCCGATCACGCCGCCGCCGATCACCGCCAGCGTTCGCGGCAGGCGCGGAAGATCGAGGATCTCGTCCGAATCGAGTACCCTCGTGCCGTCGAAGGGGATGTTCTTCGGACGGTAGGGCCGCGTACCGACGGCGATCAGCGCATTGGCGAACCGGACTTCGCTGAAATCGCCGTTGCCGAGCGAAAGCCGGACACGGTCCGGCCCGATGAAGCGCGCGGCCGCATGGGCGCTCCTGACCGTGTTGCGCATGAACTGGTGCTGCAACACCTCGACCTCGTGGTCGAGCGTCTTGTGGAGCCGCGAGACCAGGTCGGTCATCGCGATCTCCTGTTTCACGCGGTAGGCCTGGCCGTAGAAGCCGCGCTCGCGAAAGCCCGAAAGGTTGAGGACCGTCTCGCGGATCGTCTTCGAGGGGATCGTTCCGGTGTGGACCGAGACCCCGCCGAGGCGCCTTCCCCTGTCGACGACGAGCACAGACTTGCCGAGTTTGGCGGATTGCACAGCGGCCCGGCGGCCCGAGGGGCCGCTGCCGATGACCAGCATCTCGCAATCCTGCATCGCCGCCCCTCCGATGCGTCGCAAAGCACCAATGCTGCGACGCATATGATGCACCGCAACATGATAGGTCGTTTCCCGTGTGGAAGTGAAGGCTTCCGCGGGCGGATTCTTGAAATTCAGCTGCCGTCACCCATCTCAAGAGGGCGCACGGCCCACCTGCGGGCACGAGGAGAAAATGGCGGAACGCATTCTCGAAGGTGAAATTGTAGGCTTGAGGCTCGACGACTGGCGAGCCTACGAGGGTGTACGCACGCGGCGCGTGTTTGCCTTCCTTATCGACTACATGATCGTCGCGCTTCTCTGCATCCCGTTCGCGATCCTGATCGCGATCCTCGGCGTCATCACGCTCGGCCTCGGCTGGGCGCTGTTCGGCGTGATCGGGCCGTTGGTGGCGGTCATCTACGTGTGGAACACGCTCGGCGGACGCAACCAGGCGACCGTCGGCATGCGCATGATGGGCATCCGGCTTGAAAGGCTCGACGGCCGCCCGGTCGACGGGCTGATCGCGGTGGTGCACACCGTGCTCTTCTGGGCCGGCAACGTGCTGCTCACGCCGCTCGTCCTGCTCGCGTCCCTGCTTCTCGACCGCAAGCGCACGGTCCACGACCTCCTTCTGGGGACCGTCGTCACACGCTCCGACTTCTGACCGGGACGCAAAGCCCCGTCCGCCGCCACGGTTCGGCCCGAAAGAGGTTGACGTTTCGCGCCGCCCGGACGATTTTTCTGGGGCCACCGCAGAGTCTCGCGAAGAATGACGCATCATCCCACCCAGTCGCCTCAGTTCTTCCTGACAGCGCCCTCCCCCTGTCCCTACATCGAGGGGCAGTACGAACGGAAGGTCTTCACGCACCTCGTCGGCGACAAGGCGCCGGAGATGAACGATCTCCTGACGCAGGGCGGTTTCCGGCGCTCGCAGAACATCGCCTACCGCCCCGCCTGCGAGACCTGCCGCGCCTGCGTGTCGGTGCGAATCATCGCGGACGAGTTCAAGCCGTCTAAGAACATGAAGCGCATCCTGCGCCGCAACGCCGACCTGATCGGCGCGATGCACGACGCCGAGCCGACGACGGAGCAGTATTCGCTCTTTCGCACCTATCTCGACGCGCGCCACCGAAAGGGCGGCATGTCGGACATGACGGTGCTCGACTACGCCATGATGGTCGAGGACACGCATGTCGACACCAAGATCATCGAATACCGGCGGCGGGGACCGGATTCCTTCATTACCGGCAAGGGCCAGGGCGAGCTCATCGCCGTTGCGCTGACCGACAAGATGGCCGACGGCCTTTCGATGGTCTATTCCAACAACAATCCCGAACTCGAGGACCGTTCGCTCGGCACCTTCCTGATCCTCGACCACATCGCGCGCGCCCGCGCCGCCGGCCACCCGCACGTCTATCTCGGTTACTGGGTCGAGGGCTCGCGCAAGATGGCCTACAAGGTCCGCTTCGGACCACAGGAGCATCTCGGCCCGAAGGGCTGGGACCGCTTCGACACCGAGGCGGTGTAGCGGCTGGCCCATCCCTTTCGGCCGTAAAGCGCTGTTGCTTTCCAAGTCCCGACGATAGCTTGCGGCTCTTTTTTTCCGTAAGGCGCGAACGCGTCTTGAGAAAACGGCGCACCCACGGCAGGTCGAGCGTTCCATGTCCAGTCTCTCCAGCGATCACGCCAAGGGTCTTGTCATCACCGGCATCGGCGGAATGGCTCTGACGGTCGACATCCCGCTGATCCGGCTGGCCGACGGCGACCCGTGGACCATTCTGATGCTGCGCGGCTTGACGACCTTCGTGGTGACGCTGGTCATCTGGGTCGCCTGGCGCATGTTGCGCGGCAACGCCCCGACGCTCATCCCCGGCCGGGCGGGTCTCGCCGTCGCCGGGCTCTACTCGTTGTCCTCCCTCACGTTCATCACCGCCGTCTACACAACCTCCACTGCGAACGTCGTATTCATCCTTGCCTTCAACACCATGTTTGCCGCGTTTCTGTCGTGGCTCTTCCTGAAGGAGCGGCCGCGCCCCGTGACGCTGGCGGCGATGGTCGTCATGCTGGTCGGCGTGCTCGTCATCGTCGGCGACGGCATGTCGAGCGGCAACCTGTTCGGCGACGTGATGGCGCTCGTTACGGCGTTCAGTATCGCATCCGCAATCACCATCACGCGGGCTTCGGGCAAGGACATGGGTTTTACCGCCCTGGTCGCGGTCGCCGCCCCGCTGCTGGTCGCCGCCTACATGGTCTCCGACACCGGATTGCAGGTCGCCGCGCCGTGGTGGATCATCTTCAACGGAGCGGTGATCACGCCGGTCGCCTTCTTCTGCCTGGCGACGGGACCGAAATACATCACCGGACCGGAGGTGGCGATGTTCTACCTGCTGGAAACGGTGCTTGCGCCGGTCTGGGTCTGGATGATCTTTTCCGAGGTGCCCTCCACGGCGTCGATGGTCGGCGGTACGATCCTGATCGTCACGCTGGTGCTCCATTCGCTCTGGCAGCTGCACGACGGTCGCAGGCGCCGCGCCGCCCTTGCGGTGCGGCACCCGGCGTGACCGCCGTTTCATCGAAGCCGTGACCTGCGGCCGATGCGCCGCTACTAGATAGCCGATCCAACGGACCCAAGCGCGAGGAGACAGGATGACGGTCAAGGAAGGCGATCCGATCTGGGAGGGCGACGAGGCCTTCAGGAACTCGTCGAACCCTGCCCGCTTCATGGACTGGTTGCGGCAGGAACGCGGGCTCGATTTCTCCTCCTACGAGGCGATGCTGGACTGGTCGACGGACGAAATCGAGGCATTCTGGGCCGCCATCTGGGACTATTTCGGCATCATCTCCGAAACGCCCTACGACTGCGTTCTCCAGGCGCGCACCATGCCGGGCGCTTCGTGGTTTCCGGGCAGCCGCGTCAATTACGCCGAGCATATCCTGCGCCGCGAGGGCGACCATCCCGACCGCACCGTCTTCCACCATCTGTCCGAGACCCGTCCGCTGGCCGAGATGACATGGGGTGACCTCGGCACGAAGGTCCGCATCCTGGCGACACGGCTGCGCGAGCGTGGCGTCGGCCCCGGCGATCGGGTCGTCTCCTACATGCCGAACGTGCCGGAGACGATCATCGCCATGCTGGCGACCACGGGGATCGGCGCCGTCTGGTCGTCGGCCGCGCCGGAGTTCGGCGTCAAGACGGTCGCCGACCGGTTCTCTCAGATCGAGCCGAAGGTGCTCTTCGCCGCGGACGGCTACCGCTTCGGCGGCAGGGATTTCGTCCGCTTGGCCGAGATCGAGGAGATCGCCGCCGGCCTGCCGAGCCTGGAGACGATCGTCTGGCTCGACTACCTCGGCAACCGCGAGCGCCCTAAGACGCAGGCCGAGATCGTCGCCTGGGACGAGATGACGGGAGGCGAACCGGTCGCGGCGGAGGACTTCCGCTACGAGCGCGTCGCGCACGACCACCCGCTTTGGATCCTGTTCTCCTCGGGCACGACCGGCCTGCCAAAGGCCATCGTGCACAGCCATGTCGGTATCATCGTCGAGCACTACAA
>CATMOC010000242.1 GCA_950071955.1 uncultured Mesorhizobium sp.
GGATTTCCGAGATTCTCAACATTGCGATCGGGCAGGTTAATGTGAAAGCCAAAACCGGCGAAGGCGTCGGCCCGATTGGAACCGAACAAGTCATAAGTGCCCAATGCGTCGCCCTGATTATTCAAGCACCCTGATTATTCAAACACCGCCAACAGACCATGAAAATGGAATGGCATGTCCTCAGCAACTGAAACCGACAACGTGACGGCAAGCAACGTGCATCCAAACTCTCTGCGTGTCTACAACACACTCACGAAACAAAAAGAACCGTTCGAAACGTTGATTCCGGGCAAAGTTGGAATCTATCTATGTGGACCAACGGTCTACAAAGAGGCGCATATCGGCCACATGGTCGGCCCGGTCATCTACACCTTCGGATCGGAGGAGCAGAAGAAGCGCTTCCTGCCGCGCATCGCCAACCTGGACGACTGGTGGTGCCAGGGCTTTTCCGAGCCGGGCGCCGGCTCCGACCTCGCCTCGCTGAAGACGCGCGCAGTGCGCGAAGGCGATCACTACGTCGTCAACGGCCAGAAGACCTGGACGACGCTGGCGCAGTACGCCGACTGGATCTTCTGCCTGGTTCGCACCGACACCGAGGCGAAGAAGCAGGAGGGGATCTCCTTCCTGCTGATCGACATTAAGACGCCCGGCATCGAGGTGCGCCCGATCGTCACCATCGACGGCGGCCGCGAGATCAACGAGGTCTTCCTCACCGACGTGAAGGTGCCGGTCGAAAACCTCGTCGGGCAGGAGAACAAGGGCTGGGATTACGCAAAATTCCTGCTCGGCAACGAGCGCACGAACATCGCGCGCATCGGCATGTCGAAGCAGCGCATCGCCCGCATCCGGGAACTGGCGGGCAAGGAGATGTCGAGCGGGCGCCCCCTGATCGAGGACGAGCGGTTCCGCGAGAAACTCGCCGCGATCGAGATCGACCTCAAGGCACTCGAATTGACGCAGTTGCGCGTCGTGGCGGCCGATGCCAAGCGCGGCAACACCGGCAGGCCCGACCCCGCCTCCTCGATCCTGAAGATCAAGGGTTCGGAGATCCAGCAGGCGACCACTCATCTCCTGATGGAGGTCATGGGCCCCTATGCGGTACCATATATCCCCGAACACGACGACCGCTGGAACGAGCCTTCAGAGGTGCCTGACTACGCGCCGAGCGCCGCGCCGAACTACTTCAACTTCCGCAAGGTCTCGATCTATGGCGGCTCGAACGAGATCCAGAAGAACATTATCGCCAAGGCGGTGCTGGGGCTTTGAGCCCGGCAGCCTGAAAATCGACGAGTGACGGGGGCACATCCATGGACTTTGACCTCACCGAAGAACAATCGATCCTCAAGGATTCGCTCGACCGGCTGCTCGCCGACACCTACGCCTTCGAGGAGCGCAAGCGCCACATGGCGTCGGCGGAAGGCTGGAGCGCGGAGGCCTGGAATCGCTACGCCGAAATGGGCCTGATGGCGCTGCCCTTCGCGGAGGAGGACGGCGGCATCGGCGGCGGCCCGGTCGAGACCATGATCGTGATGGAAGCGCTCGGCAAAGCGCTGGCGCTGGAGCCGTATTTCGCGACCGTGATCCTCGGCGGCGGCTTCCTGCGCCTGGGCGGGTCAGCAGAACAGAGATCGGAACTCGTTTCGGGGGTCGCGGACGGATCAGTGAAACTCGCCTTCGCTCATACCGAGCGCAATTCGCGCTTCGACCTGGTCCGTGTCGAGACGACAGCACGGAAGGACGGCGACGGGTGGGTGCTTTCGGGATCGAAGAGTGTCGTGCTCCACGGCGACTGCGCCGACCGTATCTTCGTTACCGCCCGGACCGGCGGAGAGGCGGACGACGAAACCGGCATCGGCATCTTCCTGGTCGATGCGAATGCGGAAGGGGTCTCGCGTCGCGGCTATGCCACGCAGGACGGGCTGCGCGCGGCCGAACTGACGCTGGAGAATGTCCGCGTTCCGGCCGAGGCGGTCTATGGCGATCCGTCGGACGCGCTGCCGCTGGTGCGCCGCGTGGTGGACCAGGCGATCGCCGCGCTGTCGGCCGAAGCCGTGGGCGTCATGTCGGCCATGCACGCGCTGACCGTCGACTACATGAAGGTGCGAAAGCAGTTCGGCGTTCCGATCGGTGCCTTCCAGGTGCTCCAGCACAAGGCCGTCGACATGTATGTCGCAATCGAGCAGGCACGTTCCATCACGCTCTACGCGACGATGATGGCGGATTCCGACGACGCGGCGGAGCGCGCCAAGGCGATGCACGCGGCCAAGGCCGAGATCGGTCGGGGCGGACGCCTCGTTGGCGAGAACGCCATTCAGATCCACGGCGGCGTCGGCATGACGATGGAGTATGCCGTCGGCCACTACTTCAAGCGCATGACCATGATCGACGTCGCCTTCGGCAACACCGACCACCACATGCGCGCGCTTGCGCGGGCCGGCGGGTTGTTTAGCGCAGCTGCTTGAAACACGCGGAATCGCTCCTGACGCTGTGCTGTCAGGAGGACGGCGTTACTGTCGCCAAAGGCTGTCCGGAGGCAGACTTGGCGATCACCGAAACAACGGCGGGCGATTGGCGGACGGGTACGTTCCTGGTGATCGCGTCCGCTGCGTTCTTCGGTCTCACCGGCGTGCTCACCAAGTCCATCTCCGCCGACGCGTGGACGATCGCGTGCTGGCGCGGTCTCGTCGGCGCCTTCGTGATCTCCGGCTACGTCGCCTGGAGGTCGGGCGGGACGGGTCTGCGGCAAGCATTCTCCCTGAAACCGCCCGTGCTGCTGCTCGCGGCAGTGGGCGCCGTTGCCAGCCTCGCCTTCATCGCGGCCTTCAAGAATACCTACGTCGCGAACGTGACGATCATCTATGCGACCGCTCCCTTCGCGGCTGCATTTCTCGGGTATGTCGTGACCCGGGAAGGTGTCCGCCGGCGCACGATGCTCGCCGCCTGCGTCTGCCTGTGCGGCGTATCGATCATCGTCGCGGGCAGCCTCGGCTCGATCAACCTCGTCGGTGACGGCCTGGCGCTGGCGATGACCTGGCTTTCGGCGCTCTACATGGTGCTGATACGGCGATTCCGGGACGCTCCCGTCGTCTGGGCGGGCGCACTGTCGGGCTTTATGGTCTTCGCCTGCGCGTGGGCGTTCACCGATCCGACCGCCGTTGGAATAACCGATGGACTGCTCGTCCTCGCGTTCGGCTTCACCTTCGCCTCGGCCCTGATCCTGTGGACGGAGGGCACCCGGTTCATCTCCGCTGCCGATTCGGGTCTCATCGGATCGGCGGAAATCCCGTTCGCCATCTTCTTTGCCATGCTGCTGATCGGTGAGATCCCGCCCGCCGCAACCGTTTCCGGAGGCATTCTGGTGCTTGCAGGGGTCATGTATGGCTCGCGTCGGCGAGAGCGGGGCTGAAAGGATCCGCAGGTCGCGCCTGCATCACGCATCGGCTTCCGCGGGCACCCTTTCTCGGCTTCGCAGGATGGCCGGCTCGCAATAGAGCCCGTACAGCGTCTGCAGCACCTCGGCGACCTCCTGCGAGGCGACGCGGTAATGGATCTCGCGGCCCTGCCTGCGGGTCGTGACGAGCTTCGACAGGCGCAGCTTGGCGAGCTGCTGCGAGAGCGCCGACTGGGACATGCCGACGGCATCAGCCAGCGGCTGCACCGCCATCTCGCCATTGAGCAGATTGCACAGGATCATCAACCGGTTCTTGTTGGCGAGCGCCGACAGCAGCTCCGCTGCCTGTTCGGCAGAGGCATCGAGCTTTTCGAGATCCATCTGCATTCGAACATCCCTTGAACATGTGAATACCTTGTCATATGTAGCGAACCATACGCGTTTCGCAACCTTCCGGATGAAGGAATCGCAATGACCGAATTCACCCCCTGGCTCTCGCTTTCGGGAGGTCTGCTCATAGGCCTCTCCGCCGTGCTCCTGATGGCGCTGCATGGCCGGATTGCCGGCATGACGGCAATCCTGGCCGGGGTCATCCCTCCCTTTCCCTCTGACTGGGCCTGGCGCGCGGCCTTCCTGGCCGGCGCAATCGTCGCTCCGCTGGCCTGGCTAGCCGCCGGCAACGAGATCGCGTTCGCGGTTCCGCTTTCCACGCCGACCCTTGTCATCGGCGGACTGATCGTCGGCATCGGCGTGACGTACGGATCGGGCTGCACGAGCGGCCACGGGGTGTGCGGCATGGCGCGCCTGTCGCGGCGCTCGATCGTCGCGACGCTCGTCTTCATGGCGTTCTCGATCGCCACCGTCTACGTCATGCGCCACGTCGTGGGGGCCTGAGATGAAGAAGGTCCTTTCCGCCTTCCTGATCGGCGGCATCTTCGGGCTCGGCATCGCGATCTCGGGCATGGCGAACCCCGCCAAGGTGCTGAACTTCTTCGATGTCGCCGGCACATGGGATCCCAGCCTGCTCTTCGTCATGGGCGGGGCGCTGCTCGTCACCGCGATCGGCTATCGGATCGTGTTTGGAGCACGCAGGCAACCGGTCTTCGAATCACAGTATGCGCTTCCGGGAACCACCGGCATCGACGCTCAGCTCGTCGGCGGCTCCGCGATCTTCGGTATTGGCTGGGGTATCTCCGGCTTCTGCCCCGGCGGCGCCATTCCCGCCCTTGGCCTTGGTCACCCCGAGACCCCGATCTTCATAGCTTCGATGATCGTTGGGATCATGATCGCACGCGCATTGAAAGCGCGAGCGGCGCGTCCGGCCGCGGCCTGAACGGAACAAAGCGAAGGAGATACACAATGACCTCTTCCCTCCCCTTCACCCCGGATACCTCGGTCAAGCCGGACGTACGCGGCTTCTTCGATCCTGCGACGAACACGGTGTCCTACATCGTCAAGGATCCGGCCTCCGACGCCTGCGCGGTGATCGATTCCGTCATGGACATCGACTATGCCGCCGGCCGCATCACCTACGACCATGCCGACGAGATCATCGGGCACATCCAAAGCAATGGCTGGAAGCTCGAATGGATCATCGAGACGCATGTCCATGCCGACCACCTGTCGGCCGCGCCCTACATCCAGCAGAAGCTCGGCGGTAGGCTCGGCATCGGCGAGAACATCACCATCGTGCAGGACACCTTCGGCAAGATCTTCAACGAAGGCACCGAGTTCCAGCGCGACGGCTCGCAGTTCGACCGCCTGTTCAAGGACGGCGACAGCTACACCATCGGCACCATGACCGCCTACGCCATGCATACGCCCGGCCACACGCCTGCCTGCATGACGCATGTCATCGGCGATGCGGCCTTCGTAGGCGACACGCTGTTCATGCCCGACGGCGGCTCGGCGCGCGCCGACTTCCCCGGCGGCGACGCTCACGTGCTTTACCGCTCGATCAGGCGGGTGCTGTCGCTGCCGCCGGAGACCCGGCTCTTCATCTGCCACGATTACGGGCCGAACGGCCGTGACATCAAGTGGGAGACGACGGTCGCCGACGAACGCGCCCACAACATCCATGTCCGCGACGGGGTCTCGGAGGAGGAGTTCGTCAAGATGCGCGAGGAACGCGACAAGACGCTCGCGATGCCGAAGCTCATCATCCCGTCGCTCCAGGTCAACATGCGCGCCGGGCGCTTGCCACCCAGGGACGAAGACGGCAAGACGTTCCTGAAGGTACCCGTCAACGGACTTTGAGCAACGACGCCGGAGGCTTACCACCGGCGCCTGGAACACCACTCACGAGGACAGCGCAATGGAATTCCGCAAGATCAACGACGACATCGCCGTATCACCCCAGATCGGCGCCGAAGACGTCCGGGCGATCGCCGATGCCGGCTTCAGGAGCATCGTGTGCAACCGCCCCGATACCGAAGATGGCGCGGTCCCGCATGACCGGGTCGAAGCCGCGGCGAAGGCCGCAGGCCTGGAGTTCCGTTTCATTCCTGTGGTCAGCGGTGCGATCAACGAACAGAACGTGCGGGATATGGCGGCGGCGCTGAAGAGTCTTCCGGCGCCGGTGCTCGCCTATTGCCGCACGGGCGGGCGCTGCATGAACCTCTACGGTCTCGTGCAGCAGACCAGCGCCTGACGGCAGCCGCCGCAAGGCGAAACCGAGAATCACGACGTGCCGACGTGCGCCCTTGAGGGCGCACGAACGCACATGGCTGTTCAGTAAAGGGGATGCACGATGGCCCGGGCGGGGCAACGGAACCGGAGCACGCTGAAGCGCT
>CATMOC010000243.1 GCA_950071955.1 uncultured Mesorhizobium sp.
CCTGCTCTTTGCCCAGACCCGCGGCGACGTGCTGCAGGACCCGCATCTCGGATACGCGCTGGCCTTCGGCATGATCGTCATCACCGGCATCGCCAACTTCGTCTACATCTGGCTCAGGACCCGCAGCGAACGGTGGATCAAATGACGGTCAACCGCTTCTGGTCCTGGATCTTCCTCGTGTTGGGCGTACTCTATTTCGCCCTGCCGCTGGTCGGCACCTTCGAGTTCTCCATGAAGATGCGGCGCGGCGTCTACAGCCTCGACGCCTACGAAGCGGTGATCTTCGATCCCCGCTTTCAGGAGACCTTCACCTATTCGGTGATGATGGCGCTGGCCACGATCGTCGTCGGCGTGCTGCTCGTCGTGCCCACGGCCTACTGGGTGCGCCTGAAGCTGCCGGCTTGGCGTCCCGTGCTGGAATTCGTGACGCTGCTGCCGCTCGTCATCCCGCCCATCGTCATCGTCTTCGGCTACATCCGGCTCTACAACACCTCGTCCTGGCTGCCGCTCACCGGCACGGCCATGGGCACCAACATCCTCCTGATGTTCGGATATGTCGTGCTGGCGCTACCCTACATGTACCGCGCGGTAGACACAGGCCTTCGGGCCATCGACGTGCGCACCCTGACGGAGGCGGCGCAGAGCCTCGGCGCCGGCTGGGCGACGATCATGTGGCGGGTCATCCTGCCCAACGTGCTGGTCGCGGTGCTCTCGGGCGCGTTCCTGACCTTCGCCATCGTCATCGGCGAGTTCGTCATGGCCGCGCTCCTCAACCGTCCGGCCTTCGGGCCCTACCTGCAATTGATCGGCGCCAACCGCGCCTACGAGCCGGCCGCGCTCGCCGTCATCGCCTTCGGCATCACCTGGGGCTGCATGGCGCTGATCCAGGTCGTCTCGCGCTTCGCGCCGCGGCCGCCGGCCCAGCCGCACTGATAGGAGAGGCGAAACGCCATGACAGACACGTTCCTCTCCATCCGTCAGGTGCACAAGGCCTTCGGGACCACCGTGGTCGTGCAGGAGTTCAATCTCGACGTCCGGCAGGGCGAGTTCGTCTCCTTCCTCGGACCCTCGGGCTGCGGCAAGACCACGATGCTCCGGATCGTCGCCGGCTTCGAGGAGCCGAGTTCCGGCTCGGTGTTCATCGGCGGCAAGGACGTCACCCGCCTGAAGCCCAACCAGCGCAACATCGGCATGGTGTTCCAGGCCTATGCGCTCTTTCCGAACATGACGGTGGCGCAGAACATCGGCTTCGGCCTCAAGGTGGCCGGTATGCCCAAGGCGCAGATGCAGGCGCGCGTGGGCGAGATGCTGGAACTCATCAAGCTGCAGGAGTTCGGTGGCCGCTATCCCTACCAGCTTTCCGGCGGCCAGCAGCAGCGCGTGGCGCTCGCCCGCGCCATGGCGGGCAAGCCGCAGGTGCTTCTCCTCGACGAGCCGCTCTCGGCGCTCGACGCCAAGGTGCGCGTGTCGCTGCGCGAGGAAATCCGCGCCATCCAGAAGGAACTCGGCATCACGACGATCTTCGTCACGCACGACCAGGAGGAAGCGCTGTCGATGTCCGACCGGATCGTGGTCATGTACAACGGACGCGCCGAGCAGGTCGGAACGCCGTTCGAGATCTACAACAAGCCGGCAACGCGCTTCGTGGCCGGCTTCGTCGGCACGCTCAACGTGCTGGAGGGCAAGGTCGCGGACGCCGAGCAGGGCATCGTGCGGATCGGCGCCGAGGACGTCGCCACCGGGCGCGCGCTCACCGGCCGCAGGGCCGGCGAACCGATATCGCTGGCGCTGCGGCCGGAGGCCATCTCGCTCGGGCCGAAGGACGGCCGCGCGAGCACCGCGCACGGCATCATCCGCGAGGTCTCCTTCCTCGGCTCGGTGATCCGGGTCCGGGTCGCGCTCGGCGACGACGTGGTTTCGCTCGATACCTTCAACAATCCGGCGACCCCGCCTCCCGTCGCCGGCGAAAAGGCATCGATCAGCTTCTCGCCCGAGGACGTGCACCTGCTCGACCAGTAGCGCCCGTCCACCTTGCGTGGCCGGAGGTAGGACGTTTTGCACAGGGCCCGCACCGCCGCCCTTGCCATCCGGCGCTCCGCAAGCCATGTCAGCGCCTGAAACGAACCGGCGGAGGCCGGAATGAGCCGGGGAAGCTCGACATGACCAGGACCATCATCGCCCCTTCCATCCTCTCGGCCGATTTCTCGCGGCTCGGCGAGGAGATCGAGGCGATCGACCGCGCGGGGGCCGACTGGATTCATCTCGACGTGATGGACGGGCATTTCGTGCCCAACATCACCTTCGGTGCTCCCGTCATCAAGGCTGTGCGCGGACGCTCGAAGAAGGTCTTCGACTGCCACCTAATGATCGAACCAGCCGATCCGTATTTCGCCGCCTTCGCCGATGCCGGCTGCGACATCATCACGGTCCATGCCGAAGCGACGAAGCATCTCGATCGTTCGCTTCAGGCGATCCGCGATCTCGGCAAGAAGGCCGGCGTATCGCTGAACCCCGCGACGCCGGAGAGCGTGATCGAATACGTGCTCGACAGGCTCGACCTCGTGCTCCTCATGACGGTCAATCCGGGCTTCGGCGGCCAGGCGTTCATCGGCCCGGTGGTGGACAAGGTCGCCCGCGTCAAGGCGATGGTCGGGGCGCGGCCGATCGACATCGAGATCGACGGCGGCGTGACGCCTGAGACGGCGCCGCTGGTGGCGGCGGCGGGCGCGAACGTGCTCGTCGCCGGTTCGGCGGTCTTCAGAGGCGGCAACGAACAGGCCTATGCCGACAACATCGCCGCGATCCGGCGGGCGTCCGATGGCGCAATGCGGAGCGCCGCGTGAGCGACGCGCCGCTCCTCGCAGGACGGCCGGACGGCTGGCCGAAGGCGGTCCTTTTCGACCTCGACGGGACGCTGATCGATTCCGCGCCCGACATCGCAGCCGCGACCAACGAACTGATGGCGCAGCACGACCTGCCCGCGCATTCGCTGGCAGACGTGCGGGCGATGATAGGAAACGGCGTGGCCAAGCTTGTCGAACGGGCTTTCGCGGCACGTGGACGGCCGCTCGAAGGCGGCGCGCTCGACGATGCCGTGGCCGAAATGATGCCGATCTACGGTCGGCACCTGACCCGCCTCACGACCGTCCTGCCCGGTGCCCGCGAAAGCCTCGCCGCGCTTTCGGGAGCGGGTCTGAAGCTCGCCGTCGTCTCGAACAAGCCGATGCCGTTCACCCGGGCGGTCGTCGATCATTACGGCTTTTCGCCGTTCCTCTCCGTCGTGCAGGGCGCGCAGCCCGGCATCGCCGAGAAACCCGCGCCCGACATGCTGTTCGCCGCGCTGGCAAGGATGGATGTCGCGGCGGAACACGCGTTCATGGTCGGAGACAGTGCCGCGGACGCCCGCTCCGCCGAAGCAGCCGGAATGGCGGTCGTGCTCGTGCGCGGCGGCCATTCGCTGGCAGCGATGGACGCTCTCGGCGCCGATCACGTCCTCGACAGTCTGGAGGACCTTCCCGCGCTGCTCGGAACCTTGTTCGCGCGGGCCTGAGCCGGCAGTTCCGTTCCAGGACCATTGTCGGGGTGCCGCCTCGGATCGGAAATCCGCGAGCGCGGTTCGATTGCGGGGAGGCAGGAGACCCGCGCCGATGCCTGATCCGACCGACGGTGCCGGAACCAATCCCGCCCAGGTCCGGGGCGATTTCCGGAAGGGCCACACGGGAGACTGGATCGAGGGCTTCGAACCGGCCGCCTCGCTGCTGGAACCGCCCCGGAAGCCGAAGGCCACGCCTGTCGGGAGAGCAGGTGAGGATGGCGAATGCCCGCGCCGAGCACGCCTTGAAGGATGCACGCGGCGAGCAACAGGCTTCGCACGATCCGGCCATGCGGTGCTTTGATTCCGAGCTCCTATCAGGGGGCGGCATGGCGGTACTCGTGCTGGCCATCTGGCTGGCGTGCGCCTGACCGCTGCAACTGGACGCGTGATGGTCCGTCCCGGTCAGACCCTCGATTTCGGACCCGATTTGCGCGCGCTGGTGGCGCCGAAGAATTCCGGTGCCAGTCCGGCGCGCCGCAGCCGCTCCTCGGGCGTGACCGGCTTGCGCCTGGAACGGATGGCAATTGCGAACAGCATCAGCAGCCTGCGCAACATGGCGTCCTCCTCGTGAGGATACGAACCAACGGGAGGCGGGCATGTTCCCAAGGCTGAACGCCTTTTTAGCCGCTTCCGGCGAACATGGCCCGGGCAAGGTCGACAAGCCTTCAGGCGCCGTTCCGTTGCCAGCGATCGATCCGCGTCACGATGTCGGAGGAGGACTGATGGTGGGCGTGACAGGGATTGAACCTGTGACCCCTACGATGTCAAGGAAGTCGCGCACCGGGAAAATGCTGGAAAATCAGTTACTTCCGACGGAGGGCTGGCGGGAACCTTGGACGAACGATGCAAGAACAAACACGGTCCAACGCGCAAGTTACGCGCAACCCTTGTGGCGGGAAGTGCCGACGGCGGAGCAATTCCAGGCCACCAGGGCGGAGTAAAGGCAGGACAGTTGCGTGGGAGTGCGCGGAAACAACGGAGGCCTCCGATCGTGTCCTTCGTTGTTCGGTAGCCAGTCGCTATCGAGGACCAAGGGCTTTTCAAGTGCTGTGGTAGATCGTGCTGAAATTCTTGCGTGACGTGGCCTCCCTGGCGCGATGAACTGATCGCTACCGGCGGCGAGATCAATCTCCGTGTGATGCGCGAGGACCTGATCGACGGCTAGGGTGCGAGGGTCTGACAACCGTCGATCTCGCACATGACAATCCGTCCGGATGCCGGGAGCGCCCGAAGTGCTTTGCCGCTATCGCCGCCGAGGACAGTAAGGTCCTAGACTTTCTCCGCCGATTGAACTCCCCTCGTAGTCCGACCGCAGAATCAAGTTGCCGAGCGATATCAAAGTCGCCAAATTCACCGCGCTGTCATGGCAGACCGGGGCAAGAAGAACCCAGCGGTCCCATGGCGCCACGTCGACACGATGCGGGCTTGGTTCGCACGGGTACGGCGTGCGGTACCACGCGGCTCAGCGCCGCGGGGAACCGGGGGAAACGTGCGGAGGAGATTTTGCAGAGAACGGATATCGCGGATCCGAACTACTTCCTGAAGGTCGTGGATTGTCAGTGGGCTTGCCCGGCGCATACGCCGGTTCCCGAATACATCAGGCTCATCGCGCACGGCCGCTACAGCGACGCCTACATGATAAATTGGCAGTCCAATGTCTTTCCAGGCATTCTGGGCCGCACCTGCGACCGCCCCTGCGAGCCGGCCTGCCGACGAGGCCGCGTCGAGGACGAGACGCTGACCGGCAAGCGCAAGGAGCCGGTGGCGATCTGCCGGCTCAAGCGCGTTGCGGCCGATTTCAAGGACGACATAACCGGCCGCTTACCCCGCGCGCCGGCGCCGAACGGGCGGCGGATCGCCTGCGTGGGGGCTGGGCCCGCCTCGCTGACGGTGGCGCGCAACCTGGCGGTGCTGGGCTACGAGATCACACTGTTCGATCACAGTCCCAGAACGGGCGGACTGATCCGCACTCAGATCCCGCGCTTCCGCCTGCCCGAATCGGTCATCGACGAGGAGGTGGCAAACGTCACAGGTATCGGCAACATCCGTATCGAGAACCGCTCGATTGACAGCCTGTCTGCCCTTCTGGCGGAAGGATGGGACGCGGTCTTCGTTGGATCCGGCGCCCCGAGGGGCCGCGATCTGGATATTCCAGGGCGAAGTGAGGGCGACGCCAACATCCATCTGGGCATCGAATGGCTGGCCTCGGTCTCGTTCGGGCATGTGAGCCGGATCGGCAAGCGGGTGATCGTGTTGGGCGGAGGCAATACCGCAATGGACTGCTGCCGCACCGCGCGACGCCTGGGCGGCGAGGAAGTCAAGGTCATCGTCCGTTCGGGCTTCGAAGAGATGAAGGCCTCGCCCTGGGAGAAGGACGACGCCATCGCCGAGGACATCCCCATCCTCAACTGGCATGTCCCGAAAGCCTTCGTCGTGGAAGGCGGCAGGCTGGTCGGGATGACGTTCGAGATTGTCCGCGCCGAACAGGATGGCGACGGCCGCCGCCGGCATCAAGTACAAGAACCGTACCGACCTCCTGATGATGGTGTTCGACCGACCGGCCAGCGTCGCCGGGGTCTTCACCCGGT
>CATMOC010000244.1 GCA_950071955.1 uncultured Mesorhizobium sp.
GTAGGTCCCGCCGAACGACCGGCTGCGCCCGCCGCTCCGCCGCGACCGGCCGAACAGCCGCGGCGCGTCGTCGAGGCGCCCCCGCTCGCGGCCGATCCGAAGAAAGCGCCGCGCGAGCGCAGCGACAGCTACTACGACACCAAGAGCCAGGTGTTCTCGGCCCTGATCGACACGATCGATCTGTCCCAGCTCGCCAAGCTCGAACCCGACAGCGCACGCGAGGAAATCCGCGACATCGTCAACGACATCATCGCGATCAAGAACTTCGCGATGTCGATTTCCGAGCAGGAGGAACTGCTCGAGGACATCTGCAACGACGTCCTCGGCTATGGACCGCTCGAACCTCTCCTGGCGCGCGACGACATCGCCGACATCATGGTGAACGGGTCCAAGAACGTCTACATCGAGGTGAACGGCAAGGTCGAGCAGACGGCTATCCGCTTCCGCGACAACCAGCAGCTGCTCAACATCTGCCAGCGCATCGTCAGCCAGGTCGGCCGCCGCGTCGATGAGTCGAGCCCGATCTGCGACGCGCGCCTTCCCGACGGCTCCCGCGTCAATGTCATCGCGCCGCCGCTCGCAATCGACGGCACCGCGCTCACGATCCGCAAGTTCAAGAAGGACAAGCTCACGCTCGACCAGCTCGTGAAGTTCGGCGCCATTTCGGCGGACGGTGCGGAGGTGCTGAAGATCATCGGGCGCGTGCGTTGCAACGTCGTCATCTCGGGTGGCACCGGTTCGGGCAAGACGACGCTGCTCAACTGCCTGACCAACTACATCGACCGCGACGAACGCATCATCACCTGCGAGGATTCCGCCGAGCTCCAGCTCCAGCAGCCGCACGTCGTGCGCCTTGAAACGCGCCCGCCGAACCTCGAGGGCGAGGGCGAGATAACGATGCGCGACCTCGTCAAGAACTGCCTGCGCATGCGTCCCGAGCGGATCATCGTCGGCGAGGTGCGCGGACCCGAGGTGTTCGACCTGCTCCAGGCGATGAACACCGGTCACGACGGCTCGATGGGCACCATCCACTCCAACTCGCCGCGCGAGTGTCTGAACCGCATCGAATCCATGATCGCCATGGGCGGATACACCCTTCCGCAGAAGACCGTGCGCGAGATCGTCGTCGGATCCGTCGACGTCATCATCCAGGCCGCGCGCCTGCGCGACGGTTCGCGCCGCATCACCCACATCACCGAGGTGCTGGGCATGGAAGGCGACGTCATCATCACGCAGGACATCGTCCTCTACAACATCCAGGGCGAAGATCAGAACGGCCGCCTCATCGGCAAGCACGTCTCGACAGGCGTCGGCCGGCCGAAATTCTGGGAACGCGCGCGCTACTACAATGAGGAATCACGCCTCGCCAACGCCCTAGAGGCGATGGAAAAGCAGGTTGGCTGAGGGCGGATGGCAGTGAACGGGGCGCCGCGCAATGTTCGGAATTGATACGACGGTCCTAGCGATCATAGCACTCGCCGGCCTTTCCGCCGGCGCGCTCGCCTATGCGTTCATGTTCAACTCGATCACCAACGAGCGCAAGGCCGGCAAGCGGCTCGAAACGATCAAGAAGGCCGAGACCGATCGCTCCGTGGTCAAGGCCTCGCGCGACCGGCTGGCTGAAGCTGCCAAGCGCCGCAAATCCGTGCAGGATTCCCTCAAGGACCTGGACGAGAAGCAGAAGAAAAAAGACCTCAACATCAAGAAGCCGCCGCTCAAGGTCCAGATCAAGCAGGCGGGGCTCGAGACTTCGCTCCAACGCTTCTATGTCTATTCAACCATTTCGGCGCTGGTCTTCACGGTCCTCGCCTTCGCCTTGGGAGCGCCCTGGTGGGTGCTGCCCGGCGCGGCCCTGGCCGGCGGGCTCGGCGTTCCCCGCTGGGTGATCGCCTTCATGCGCGGCCGGCGGATCAAGGCCTTCCTCGATGAACTGCCCAATTCCCTCGACATCATCGTCCGCTCGGTGAAATCGGGTCTGCCGCTGAACGACGGCGTCCGGCTGATCGCCAGCGAGTCCCGCGACCCCGTCCGCACCGAATTCCGCAGGATCGTCGAAGCGCAGCAGCTGGGGCTCTCCATCCCCGAGGCGGCCATGCGCATGTCCGAGACCATGCCCTGCGCGGAAGCCGGCTTCTTCGGGATCGTGATCCAGATCCAGAGCCAGGCGGGCGGCAACCTTTCCGAGGCGCTGGGAAATCTCTCGCGCGTGCTGCGCGACCGCAAGCGCATGAAGGCCAAGATCGCCGCGCTGTCCATGGAAGCGAAAGCGTCGGCCGCGATCATCGGGGCGCTGCCGTTCATCGTCGCGTTCCTCGTCTACCTTTCGAGCCCGTCCTACATCATGCCGCTCTTCACGACGAGCACGGGACATCTGGTGATCGGCTGCTCGCTGGTGTGGATGTCGGTCGGCATCTTCGTGATGAAGAAGATGATGAATTTCGACATCTAGCGCGTGTCGCCCGAAGGCGGGAACCGGTTTCGGGACAGCTTGCTGGATACATGAATTTTAAGCGCGACATGCGCGTCTGAACGACCGAGACGCGCCTTGGAGTGGAAGCGGAAGCGATGACCGAACAAATCAGCAAGGTGCTATTCGATCCTTCCTTCCTCATCGCGCTGCTCGTGGGTGTCGCGGTCTTCGCCACGATATTTACGGCGCTGCCGGCGCTCGGCGGCAACGAGTTGAAGATCCGGATGAAGACCGTGGCGCTCGAGCGCGACGAGCTTCGCGCCAAGCAGCGCGCGCGGCTGGCGGCGGATGCCGAACGGCGGCGCAAGGGCCTGCGCGAAGAGCAGTCGCTGGGCATGCGCAACATCGTCGACCGGCTCGACCTGAGACGCGCGCTTGCCGACGAGGCGACGCTTTCGAAGCTGAAGATGGCCGGTTTCCGCGGCCAGAACCCTTTGACACGCTTCCTGTTCTTCCGGCTCGTCCTGCCGTTCGTCGGCCTGCTGCTCGGCGCCGTCTACATCTTCCTGTTCAACGGGCTTCCCGAACAGCCTCTGTTCATCAAGGCCTTCGTCATCGTCGTTTGTGCCTATGGCGGCTTCTACGCCCCGGTCGTCTACATCAACAACAGGGCGTCAAAGCGCAAGCAGGCGATCCAGAAGGCCTGGCCCGACGCGCTCGACCTGATGCTGATCTGCGTGGAATCGGGCATGTCGATCGAGGCCGCGTTCCGCAAGGTCGCCGAGGAGATCGGCGTCCAGTCGGTGGAACTCGCCGAGGAACTCGTGCTGACCAATGCCGAACTCTCCTTCCTGCAGGAGCGCCGCCAGGCCTACGAGAACCTCTCGAACCGCACCGGCCTCGAATCGGTCAAGAGCGTCAGCCAGGCGCTGATCCAGGCGGAGCGCTACGGCACGCCGATCGCGCACGCGCTGCGCGTGCTCGCCCAGGAGAGCCGCGAGATGCGCATGAACGAGGCCGAGAAGAAGGCCGCCGCCCTCCCGCCGAAGCTTACCGTGCCGATGATCCTGTTCTTCCTGCCGGTCCTGTTCGCCGTGATTCTCGGCCCCGCCATCATGCAGTTCAGCGAACAGGGCGTGTTCGGCGACAAGGGAGAGTCGACCGCCCAACAGTAAGGGCGAGCGCGGGAAACCGAGGCTCTCGGTACGGTGCATGAGGACCGCCGTTCGCGGCTCTCGCGCGCGGAGAGCCCGACGCCCCCACTCGCACCGAATTCCTGGTACCGGCTTGGACTATCGACGCCAGCCCTCCGGATCGCTCCCTTTTCATCCGCCCCGCATCTACACCTACTGATTCTCCCATCGCCCTCGCGTGACGCTCGGTCCGGACGTGAGGGCGACGGCGTCTGGGTCGACGCGCAACGGTGGCGGCTTGCCAAGCCGGTCGCCGAAGACGAGGACGAATGCACCGGCGGACCCGGAGGTGCCGCGCCGAATTCTTTCTTGGGAAGTTGCCTTGCGGAGGTTGGTCGGCGATACCGCCTTGGCCCTCTCCGAAACGGCAAGACGATGATACGGGCCCGGTCCGAGACCTGCAGCGATGGTCGAGCCGGGGTTTCAGGAGGTGGAGTGGTTTCACGAGGCGGACGACCGGGCGCGAACCGTCGCCTTTTTGGACGCCCTCGGTGTCCGCAAGGCGCAGGCGCGCGCCTCCCCGACCCGTTCGTCAGGGGAAGCCGGCGCTGTCGGCGCTCAGTTGGTGTTCTTTTCCTCGTCCTTGATCTCGCTCCAGGCGTTCTGCTGGGCGAGCATAGAGCGGAGATAGGTCACGTTGGCCTCCGCCTGCTGGGGGGAGAGTTCCTGGCGGGCAAGCGTCTCCGCTTCCTCGAAGCGGCCTTGGAGGCCGACGACGAGGGCGAGGTTCTGGCGCACGCGACTGTCCGCGCCGGGCGCGGTCGCGGCCGCGCGCATGTGGGTCTCGGCCGACTTCAGGTCGCCTTCCAGCAGGTACGACATGCCGAGGTTGGAGAGCACGGACGGCTCGTTGGGCTTCATGTCGAGCGCGCGGCGGTAGAGCGCGCGGGCGTCGCCCTGCCGTCCGAGCTGGTCGAGGATCGCGGCCTCGGCCGAAAGAAGCCGCCAGTCCGGATACTCCGGCGTCTGCGCCCTGCGCACGGCATCCAGCGCCGGCTCGAGCTGTCCGGCGGCGGCCAGCGCCTTGCCGTAGGCGGCGAGAACGTCGCGGTCCTTCGGATGCGTGATGGCGAGCTTGCGCATTACCGCCAGAGCCTGGTCGGTGCGTCCGTCCATCTGGAGAACCGATGCATAGCGAAGCGCCACCGCCTTGTTCGCCGGATCCTTGGCATAGCTCCGCCCCAGCGTTCCCGCCGCGGTGTCGAGTTCCTGCGAAGACATCTGCGCGATCGGCTTGCCGCTATCGCGCCCGATCGACCCGGTCGTGAGTTTCGAATTGGCACAACCGGAGAGCGCTACGGCAAACACCAGGGCCATGGCCCCTGTCTGCCACGATCTGGCAGTTGCGTTCGCTCCCGTGTTGGTCAACATGCCGCCTTCTCCGCTTCGCCTCTTCGTGCCGGACGAGGCAAAGGAATATTCCGTTAACCCTAATGGTTGGTTAAGGAGGCGCAGGCCCGCGCCGTCGAAGCAACCGAGGAGCCCCCGCCATGCCCGTCGAACTGACCGCGACGAAATCCGCAACCGCTCTCCCGATCCACTTCGTCACCAAGGGACGGATCGAGGAGGCAGGGCTTGCGCCGGACGTCGTGGAATGGGCGAAGGCGAACGGCTTCACCGGCCAGCCCGGCCGCGTACTGCTCCTGCCCGGACCGCGCGGCGCGGCGGGCGCCCTCCTCGGCATATCCGCCGGGAGCGAGGGCCACGCGCCGCTGATCAGCGGCGCGCTGGGAAAGGAACTTCCCGAGGGGGATTGGCACTTCGCCGCCCAGCCGGCCGATCCCGCGCTGGCGCTGCTCGGCGCCGTTCTCGGCGGCTACAGGTTCACCCGCTATTCCGGTAAGCCGGGCAACGCAGTCCGCCTCGCGGTCCCCGAGGGGGGTGATGCCGGGCGGGTGCGCCGCATTGCCGACGGCGTCTTCCTGGCGCGCGATCTTGTTAACACTCCGACCAGCGATCTCGGCCCCGCGCAGCTGGAAGAGGCCGTGCGCACGCTCGGAGCGGCCCACGACGCCGAAGTGCGGTCGATCATCGGCGATGCGCTGATTCCGGAAAATTTCCCGTTGATCCACGCGGTCGGCCGCGCCTCCACGGAAGCACCGCGCCTGATCGATCTGCGCTGGGGCCGAGACGACGCCCCGAAGGTGACGCTGGTCGGCAAGGGCGTCTGCTTCGACACCGGCGGCCTCGACATCAAGCCCGCCAGCGGCATGCTGATCATGAAGAAGGACATGGGCGGCGCGGCCAACGTGCTCGGCCTCGCATCGATGATCATGGCCGCTCGCATGAACGTTCGGCTGCGCGTGCTGATTCCGGCCGTCGAGAACGCCATCGCGGGCAACGCCTTCCGTCCCGGCGACGTCCTGAAGAGCCGCAAGGGCCCAACCGTGGAAATCGGCAACACCGACGCGGAAGGCCGGCTGGTGCTGGCCGATGCGCTGGCGCTCGGCGACGAGGAGGAACCGGCGATCATGATCGACATGGCAACGCTCACGGGTGCCGCCCGCGTTGCCGTCGGTCCCGATCTGGCGCCGTACTACGCCAACGACGAAGGCCTCGCAGCGGCTATCGAAGAGGCGG
>CATMOC010000245.1 GCA_950071955.1 uncultured Mesorhizobium sp.
GGCGATCGCCTCGCTTCCGAGATCCTCAATCCCCGAAAGGGTTGCCTCGAGCGCGGCGGGGTCCCGCGCGATCAGGCCGAGCCGCGCGCCAGTCCTGGCGAAGCGCCGGGCGGTGGCGCGGCCGACACCGGCGGTGGCGCCGGTGATGACGACAACCTCCGCCGGACCGTACTTCTCGGATCGGGGCATCTCTTGCCTCTCGGGGTGAGTTTTCTCTTGGCCCGTTTGCCGCCGGTGAGCGAACCTGCGCCAGCGTACGCGCCTCGGAGATAACAGGTGAAATCCCGGCCGGTTCCGGCCAAATCCCGTCTAGACTTTCAGCGTGCTCGCAACGGGATTGACGAGCGGGAAGCGAACCTCGAAATCGAGGCCACCCTCCCCTTTCAACCTGTGCTCTCCCTCCAGCTGGCGTACGAAGCTGTCGATGAGCCGCATGCCGAGGCCGGACCTCTCACGCGGCTCGCCGAAGCCGACTCCATCGTCGAGGATGGCAAGGCGTATGTCGTCGCCGTCGGTATCCAGCCTGATCGTGATCGTTCCCTTGGCGTTGCCGGGAAAGGCGTGCTTGAGCGAGTTCGAGACGACTTCCGTGACAAGAAGACCGACCACCATGGACCGCTCAGGGTCGAGCGCGAGCGACTTCATGTCGAAGCGCAACTCGCTGACGCCGTCGAAGGACGAGCGCACGCCTTCGGCAATGTTGCGGATGTAGTGATCGAGCTTGATGGCCTCGAGGCGGTCGGAGCGGTAGATCTGTTCGTGGACGGCGGCCATGGCGGCGATGCGGCCGGCCAGATCCCGCTTGGAATCCGGCGGCAGCGGTTGCAGCCTGATGAGCGAGGTGACCGTCTGGAGGTTGTTCTTGACGCGATGGTGGACTTCGCGGAGCAGGAGCCGGTTCTGCGCCAGCGCATCCTCCAGCTCCTCGCGGCGACGGCTGTCGTGGGAAAGAAGACGGAATACCCAGCCCGCAAACCCGGCAAGACCGAGGAAGATCGGAACCGCGCCGAAGCCGATCCTGAACATCCGCATACGGAAATCGCTCAAGACGGTTTCGGTCGAGACCGCCGCGACGGCCACAAGGGGTGCGCCCGCCACGCGGTAATAGCCTACAAGCCGCGACGCGCCGTCGGCCGGCGACGCTTCCGAACGGTAGGTGCCTGACGGAGCTTCGGGAAGATAGTGCGTGAAGAGGACATGGTCGCTCAGGCTGATCGAGCGCTCCAGCGACGGGAACCGCGTGACGACCCAGCCGTCGTCGCCGACGATGCTCGCGGACGAATCGCGGCCGAGGTTCAGGGACACCCAGAAATCGGCGATGAGATCGGAGGGGACGACGATCGCCGCGATGCCGGCGAACTCCCCGTCCCTGACGAGGCGTCGTCCGATGACGAAGCTCTGGTGGTTCGTCGCCCGGTCGACGAGCAGCCTCGATATGACGAAATTCTCCCCGCCGCGCAGTGCCTGAAAATACTCGCGGTCCCCGATCTCTACCTCGTCCTCCGTGGGAGCGGTCGACAGAAGCTCGTGGCCGGTGCGGTCGAAGACGCGAACCACGACATTGGCCGGCAATCCGGCTACGGCATTGTCCATGTCGCCGAGCTCGGCCGAACCCAGGAGTTCGGGCCGGAAGCCGATCGTATCGTCGATGCGGCCCAGAGATTGCCGGCTGGCTTCGACTATCCACTGGAAGTGCGCGGCGATCGTCTTGGCCGCCGCCGCCGCACGCTGTTCGCCCTGGTCGAGCGTGTCGCGGTATCCCTGCCACACGAACAGGCCGCTGATGAAAATGACGAAGAGGAAAAGCGCAAGCGCAAGCCCGAGCGCCGCCAGCGGCGTCCTCATTCTCATGGCACCTCGTCCGATCCTGCTTATTCGAATCGGGAAGGTAGTGCCTTTCATCGACGGTTTGAAGCCGTTACGTCCTTCCACTCGCGGCGCACCCTTTCCGATGCCCGCGAGAACCCGTGCGGCCACTGCCTAACGGTGATTCGCGTGAACCTTTGCCCCCACAGCGAGTTCTGTCGAGGACAGACAACGATCGAGCCGAGCGGCCCGCAATCGGCCGCCCGGCGAGAAAACCGGAGGTTCTCATGCCTGCCAAATCCAAGTCCCAGCAGAAGGCGGCCGGGGCCGCGCTTGCCGCGAAGCGCGGCGACATCAAGAAGAGCGAGCTCAAGGGCGCGTCCAAGAGCATGGAGAAATCCATGACCGAGAAGGAACTCCATGACATGGCCTCGACCAAGCGCAAGGGAAAGCCGGAGCACAAGTCGGACTCCTGACGACCGCGAGACCGCGTCTTTCCGACTGAACAAGTCTTGGAATGGGATAACAGATGCAGACGACAGCGACGAAGAGCCTGGAGCCGTTTCGCGGCACGGTGAACGTGATGTTCCGCGATGCCATGATCGCGTCGACGGACCGGGCCATCGTGGTCAAGGAGCCTGGCAGGGCGTCACTCTATTACATTCCCTTCGACCACATCTATTTCGAGTTCCTCAAGCAATCGCCGACCACACGGAAGCTGGAGGAGGGCGAGGCGCGGTTCTGGAACGTCAGCGCGGTCGGAGAATCGGCCGACGACGTCATGTGGGCCTTTGATGCGCCCGCCGTGGACTACGGCCTCCTGCGCTCCCACGGCGCCTTCGATTCAGACAAGGTTACTGTCGAGGCGATCGAAGAGCCCGATACGGAACACCGCGTCCACTGGCCGCGCTGAAGTCCCGCCCTGCCCACATTTCGCCCGCCGCTGCCCGGCACTACTGGTGCCGCGCGCGCAGCCAGCGCAGGACGGTCGATTCGTCCTCGTCGAGACCCTGAAGGGGCTTTCGCGTGCGGCGGCGGATTTCGGCGATTTCTTCCGACAGCCTGCCCTGTTCCCAGCTCTCGATGACGATCGGGTGGATGTAGCACCGGCGGCAGACGGCGCGCGTGTTGCGCAGCCGCGCCGCCACCTTGTCGATCACCTCGTTGGTCGTTCGGGTCAGTTCGCGTTTGGTCGACGGATGTTCCTTCTGCGCGAACATGTCGGCGGCGTAAATGGTTGCCGACCACGTGCGGAAGTGCTTCGAGCTGAAATCCGGCCCGGCCGTCTCGTGGATGTACCGGTTGACGTCGTGCGAGTGGACGGGCCGCCGCGTGCCCTCCTCGTCGAGATACTGGAACAGGTGCTGACCCGGCAGTTCCTCGATGGCACCGACGATGCGCGCGATGCGCCTGTCGGTAAGCTGCAGCTTCCATTCCTGGCCCGACTTGCCGACGAATGAAAAGCGGATGCGCTGGCCCTCGACCTCCACGTGACGGCTGCGCAAGGTCGTCAGGCCGAAGCTCTTGTTGTCGCGCGTGTAGGCGTCGTTGCCGATACGGATCAGCGTGTTGTCGAGCAGCCAGACGATGGAGGCGAGAACGCGCTCGCGCGGGGTACCGCGCCGGCGCAGGTCCTGGTCCACGCGCTCCCTGATCCTGGGCAGGGCGCCGGCGAAATCGACCAGCGAGGAGAACTTCGCCTCGTCGCGACAGGCCGTCCACCCCGGATGGTAGCGGTACTGCTTGCGCCCTTTCTGGTCGCGGCCAGTCGCCTGAATGTGCCCCGCAGGGTCCGGCGAGATCCACACGTCGGTCCAGGCCGGCGGAATGGCGAGCGACTTGATGCGGGCGATTGCGTCCAGGTCCCCCAGCCGCCGCCCCTCGGGCGTGAAAAAGGTAAAACCCTTGCCGACGCGACGGCGGCGGATGCCCGGCTCGATGTCGCTGACATAGGCGAGGTCCGCCCGCGCAGCCGACAGTTCGCGCGCGGCGCTGGCGGTGGGTACCGTATCCATCCTGCGCAGGTCAGTATCCCCCGATGATCGGCAGGATCTCGCCGGTGATGTAGCTGGAGCAGTGGGACGAGGCGAAGAAGACGTAAGCCGGCGCGATCTCCTCCGGCTGGGCTGGGCGCTTCATCTTCGTCCCGGCGCCGAACTGTTCGACCTGCTCGGGCGGGCGTTCGGACGGGTTAAGCGGCGTCCAGACGGGACCGGGCGCGACGGCGTTGACGCGGATGCCGCGCGGCAGAAGGTTGGACGACAGCGCCTTGGTGAAAGCGTGGATGCCGCCCTTGGTCATGGAATAGTCGATGAGTTCCTTGCTGCCGTCGATGCCGGTTATCGAGCCGGTGTTGATGATCGTCGAACCGGACGTCATGTGCTCGACGGCGGCCTTCGCCATGTGGAAATAGCCGTAGAGATTGGTCTTGAGGGTCGTGTCGAAATGCTCTTCCGTGAGATCGCCGAGGTCGGAGGCGTGGTACTGGAAGGCGGCGTTGTTGACGAGGATGTCGAGATTGCCGAACTCGCGCACCGCCTTCTCGACCGCCTGCCGGCAGAAATCCGCCTCCGTCACGTCGCCGGCGATGAGGAGGCAGCGGCGGCCCTCGTCGACCACGGCCAGCCGCGTCTCCTCCGCGTCGTCGTCCTCGCTCAGATAGACGATAGCGACATCTGCGCCCTCGCGCGCGAAGAGGACGGCCACGGCGCGGCCGATCCCCGAATCGCCGCCGGTGATGAGCGCGACCTTTCCTTCCAGCTTCTTCGATCCGAGATAATAAGGCGCGTCATACATGGGCGCCGGGTCGAGCGCGGCTTCGTCGCCGGGCTTGGGCTGGTGCTGCCTGGGAAAGGGCGGCACCGGATACTCCCGTGCACCGACCTGCACGGCGCCATTCGAAGAGGAGTTGCCGCGGTCGGCGTCCGCCTTGTCCACCTGACGCTGGATCGAGCGCTGCCTGGAGACTTCGTCGGCTGCGTCCTTGCGAAATTCGCCATCGGCCATGTTGTATTTTCCTCTCGTCTCCCGGCAAGGAAACTCCAGCCGTCGTGATCGTTCGTCTCCGAGGAACAGAAATCGTTTTGGGCGATGCTTGTTCCCGAAGGGCATCCGGAGAGACGGAGACGCCCGACGGTGGCCGGCACCAGCGGTCGAGTGGCGGAGAAGAGAAAGAAACTTCATGAGCAACGCGTTCGATGCGAGATTCTACGACCGTCACGTCGCGGACGTCGCGCAGCGTCTGATCGGCGCCGCGCTTTCACTCGACGGCGTGGGCGGGATGATCGTGGAGACGGAGGCCTACGACCGGGACGATCCCGCCTCGCACAGCTTTGCCGGGGCGACCGCGCGCAACGCCGCGATGTTCGGTCCGGCCGGGCACGCCTATGTCTACCGCTCCTACGGGCTGCACTGGTGTTTCAACATCGTGTGCCGCCCGGGCGCGGCCGTGCTCGTACGGGCGCTGGAGCCGGTGAGCGGCATCCCCGCGATGATCCGCAGACGCGGCATGGAGGATCTGCGCTCGCTCTGCTCCGGACCGGGGAAATTGTGCCAGGCTCTCGCGATCGGCGGCGAGCACAACGGGCTGCCGCTCGCGCACGGATCGCTGCGACTCGAACTTCCCGACAGGCCGTGCGAGGTGACGGCGGGAACGCGGATCGGCATCAGCAAGGCCAGGGATCACAACTGGCGCTTCGGCCTCGCCGGGTCGAAATTCGTAAGCAGGGCCTTTCCGACGACGCGCTAGCGGGTCAGGAACGAGAGCGCGCCTGCCGACGACCTCGGATGCGGGAAGCCACCGCCGCGGTTAGCATCGCGGCCACGCCGCTGATGGAGGGTCATCGTCGTCAGGGGGCGACCGCGCCGTCTTGCCATGCATCTGGCGCTCCAAGCCTATAGGAGATGCCGCGGGCCGCCTGTCATCCCTTCACGTCCGTCTCCGGGCGTGCGTCCCCAGAGGCCTGCTCCTCGTGCCAGGTGCCGCTCTCGTCCTGGTATTCGATCGCCGCGTTCTCACCGGCCAGGCGATGTTCGGCAGCGGCACCTCGGGCTGCTTCCGCGGCTTCGTCGTGGGAGGGATACGTCTCGGAAAAGACGTCGCCGACCTTGTACGCCCAGGCGCCATCGTGCTCGACGACTTCGTAGGTGATGCGCGTCATGTCGCTTGTTCCTCGTAGGTTGCAGTTGCCACCGGAACAGGATGAGGCGACGATTGTTCCTGCGTAGGCGTTCAGGAACAATGCACGTCCGGCGTCGTTACCGGCGGTGAAAGGGATTCGGCCGTGGCAGCAAGAGCAGTCTGGAAGGGGTATCTCCAGGTCGCCGAACTCAGTTGCGGCGTCGCGCTCTATGCGGCGGCCTCCACGTCC
>CATMOC010000246.1 GCA_950071955.1 uncultured Mesorhizobium sp.
AAGACCTCGTCGAAGCTGCGGCCCTTGTAGTTGCGACCGCGCCGGCCGAGCTTCGCGTTGTGCAAGGCAATCCCGCGATCGACATGCGCGACGAACTCGTCCCAGTCGATCGCGCGACTGCCGTAGTTCTCCGGCTTCGCATCGGGCTTGTTGCCGCAGTATGCGCCTTCCATCGCCGGATGCTTGGCTATCCGGTCGCACATGTCGCGAAACGCGCGCTCGATCGGCTTCGACACGCTTTCCGTCTCGCAGAAGGCATGGATCGAGATCCGGGGAACCGGCCGCATTGCATTCAGTTGGGCGATCTCTTCAGCGGTCGCGCTTCCGAGAACGTCGGTATCGTAGGCAAGATTGCTCATCGCGATCGGTCCCGCATCTGCTTATCAATAAGTGACTTCCGACGTGGCGATGAACTCGGGCGCGATCTGGCGCTGCTTATACTGGTCGAGCGCATTGCCGCGGTTCTCCGCATCGATCTCGCCCGGCTCACGCGGGCCGAGAAGGTCCGCGGGATTGGCGACCTGCGCCGCCAGATTGTTCTGATAGGCGCAGCCGAAGTTGGAATAGTGCCTGTTCTCGCTGTTCTTCAGGATGTCGTCGGGCCAGCGTCCGCACTGGTCGGTGCTCGCCCGCATCCTTGGGTAGACGATCCTCAGCGGGGCGGCCACGTCCGGCGCTCCCGAGCTGTAGGGCACGGTCACTATGTTCCCCGCCGGGACCCCCCTGGCGTAGAGATAGGCCGCGATGTCGTGGGCGACCGCGCTGGCGGCAGCAGAGTTTGCCGCGCCGGCGGGCACCATGATTGACACGGGCGCGGCGGCCCGACGATCGTAGTGGGCGATGTAGCCCGCGACCACGGCGCGGTGCACCTCCGTCATCCGCTGATCGCCCACACCGACCGGCAGGTCGAGGATCTCGTCCCTCTCGGCCACGACGATGGGGTGATTGGTGCGGTAGTCATCCGGAACAGAACCGACGGTAATCGAATCGCGCTTGGCGCAGCCGGTGAGAGCGGCGGCGACGCCGATCACCAGGAGCGCACGGGGCGCCGAGAGCGCGCGTGGGCGTCCCGCGGAAGACATCTTGTTGAAGGCGCTGCGCATGAGGTCCGTCCCCCGGATCACTTGTAGATGAAGCCGACGACGCCGTGGTAGCGGCCGTTCGGTTTTTGCGTGTTCATGGTGCCGTAGACGCGGTTGACCCGGCCGAGGAATATGCCGGCGCCGTCGCTCGGCGCATTGAAGTTGTCGTCGGGGCGCGCGAGTTCCTGCCGCGCGACCGGCCGCGTGAGATACGGCGTCACGATGATCACCAATTCGCTTTCGTTGCGAACGAAGTCGCGGCTGCGGAAGAGCGTCCCCAGAACGGGAATCTTTGCCAGCCCGGGTAGGCCGGCGGAAACCTGGCGGATGTCGTCGCGGACGAGGCCGGCGATCATCATCGATCCGCCCGAGGGCAGTTCGACCGTCGTGTCGGCGAGGCGCTTGCGGATGGACAGGATGTTGGTTCCGCTCCTGCCGCCGCCGGTGCTCAACGCCACCGAGCCTTCGGTGGTCGGCTCCGAGACGGAGGTTCGTATCTTCAGGCTGATGCGGCCGGGCGACAGGACGACCGGCTGGAACTCCAGGCCGATGCCGTAGTCGATCTTTTCGATCTCGTAGGTGATGAGGCCCTCGTCGTCGACGTCCTGCCCGGTAATCAGGTTGAACTCGCCGCCCACCTTGAAGGTGGCCTTTTCACCGGAGACGGCGGTCAACGTCGGCTCGGCGAGCGTCTTCATGACGCCGGCCTGCTCCATTGCGTTCAGGTAGGAGTTGATGGTGGTCGAGCCGAATGCAGCCCCGAGCTGGAGCTGCGATCCCGAAAGCTGCTTGCCGAGGCCCGATATGCCGTCGCTGATCGCGCCCCAGGTGATGCCGTCGGACGAACCGCTTCCGATGAGGTTGACGCCGAGCTGCTTCATGACGACGCGGCTCACCTCGGCCACCGTCACCTTCAGCGTGACCTGATCCTCGCCGGTGATCTTGATCATGTTGATGATCGCGCTCTTCTGGCGTTCGGAATCCGGATTGTTGATGTCGACGCCGCCGCCGTCCGTCGGAGCCGCGGCGGTCTGCGAATACTGGCCGGTCGTGGCCTCGCCGCCGGTGACGAAGGCCTGCGCAAGCTGCACGGCGCGGGCCGCATCGAGCGGCGTCTCCACGGTACCCGTCAAGACGACGTTGTCGTTGAGCAGTTCGACGCGGATGTCGGAGCCGGGAATGAAACGCGCAAGGTAATCCTCCAGGCCGGCCACATCGCGCTCGACGTTGAGATCGAGGCTGGCGATCTGTTCCCCATTGGCCCCGAAGACGAAGATGTTGGTCTCGCCCACCTGCTTGCCGAACAGGTAGATGCGGCGCGCGGTGCGCGTGACCGCGTCGGCGACCGCCGGGTTGGCGACCAGGATGTCGTACGCGTCCTGCGGCAGGTCGATCACGACCGACTTGTTCAGGCCGAGCTTGATGCGCTCGGTGCCGTGGGTCGAGGACTTGATCACCGTCTCCGCGAAGGCGGGTGCGGCAGCCGTGATAGCGCCGACGGAACCGGCGGCCAGAAGCACCGCGACCATGCGGGCCGTCACTTTCGTGATGCCGCGGGCCGGATGGCCGAAAACTGCTCGTGACGTCATTTGCGCGCCCCCACTTCGCTCACTTCCCCGGACCGGATGACGCGCACGGTTCCCCGCCGCCCATTGCCGGAAACCAGGTACTCGGCATCGTCGCCTTGCTTGTCCTGGGCGTCCGCGACGGGTCGCAGCGCCAGGGTGAGACGGTCCGCCAACTGCTGGGCGACCGTGATGATTTCGGATTGCTGCGGCGTGAGCTCGAGCGTGGCCGTTTCGCCGACCTTGACCTTCTTGCCTTCCTCGTCCTCCTGGATCATCTGATCGATGGCGAGGACGCGGATGTTCTTCAGGATGGTTTCGGTGATGAAGCCGTTGCTGCCGCCCGATTCCGCCCGCCGCGTCATGATGACGTCGACATTGTCGTTGGGGAGAATGAAACCGCCGGCCGAGGTGTCGGCGGAGATCTGCGTCGCGACCGCCCTCTTGCCGGAGGGCAGGATCGCCGACATGAAGCTCTGGCCTTCGCCGATCAGCTTGGAGCGCCGGACCGGCTCGCCGGCATACATGGCCAGCCGGGCGATCGAGCCCTGGAGCTTCTCCATCGCGTCGGCTTCCTCGCTTCGCAGGATGAAGCCCTCGCTCACCGCCGATTCGGGCCATGACTGCCAGCGCATCTGGTTTTCGAGCGGCTGTCCGACCGGAACGTCTTCGCCGAGGACGAGAACATCGGTGAGTTCGATCGCAGGCGCCGGCGGCGCTGCCGCGACGAGATCCGGCGGCGGCGACGACGTCATGTTCTTGGCGATGTAGCCAGCGCCACCCGCGGCAACGGCCGCGACGCCCAGAATGATCAAGCGTGAAGTATTCATCGACCCGCACCTTTACCCGGCGATTTTTTTCACCGGACGGAGAATGGGGCACGAATCGTCAAATTAGGGTTAATGCAACGCTTACGATCGTACTTAATCGAACGTTACGTCAGTTCACGTAAATTAACGTTTGCTAAAGAGCCTCAGAGGCCGCCCAGCTGGGCGAGAGCCCACGCCGCGAGGGGCGTATCGGGGAAGACGAAGAGGCCGCCGATACCGAGCGCGATACCATAGGGTACCCCCTTGGCCGGATCCGCGAGGTTCCTGAGGAAGATGTTGCTGCCGGTGTAAACCTCCAGCGCCGAGCCGCGATAAGCCAGGATCGCAATCGTCAGCAGGCCGCCGATCCCTGCCGATACCAGAAGATATGTGAAGAGCACCGGGCCGAAGCCCATCCATATCGCGGTCGCGGCGATCAGCTTGGCGTCGCCGCCTCCCATGCCGCCCAGGGCGAACATCGTGAAGGTGACCAACAGCACCAGCGCGAACGCGGCGAAGTGCATCCCGTAGACCGACCATTCCATTCCGGTCATCGGAGCGAGCACGGCGAAGGTGCCGACCAAGACCAGCGCGACCCGGTTGGCGATCGTCATCGAAAGCAGGTCCGAGACAGCCGCGAAGGCCATACAGAAGGGAAAGACGACCAGTATGGAAGCTACGAGCATTTTCGGTTCGCCTCAGCGGATAGCCACGAGACACGCCCCTCGACAGGGGTCATCGACAAACGAATAAAGCAGGACCGCCCGAAAGAGCGGCCCTGCAAACATTCCGCCGGAAGCGGATGCGGACTTACGAGCCGCTGACCTTGGTGGCGATCGTGTTGAACTTCGTGTCCAGCGCATCGCCGAGCGCACCGGCACCAACCATGATGGCGACAGCGATCAGAGCGGCGATGAGGCCGTACTCGATAGCGGTTGCGCCGGACTCTTCCTTGACGAAACGTGCGAAAAGCTTAGTCATTTCCTGAACTCCTACTCGACGTTGGTTACAGCATTACCGTCAACTGTTCTGCGGCGTGTTGATCGGATGAGGGCAATCTAGGCGGAAGGAATTTCGATCGACTTAAGAAATTGCCTTACCGAAATCCTAACGGGCGCCACTGCTTTCGGGTGGTTAACGGGCCGATAAAACGGGGGCGGGCAAGATGGCACGACAGCCTCGGACGATCTCGCGCCTATCCCGGGACGCCCGCCGCCTATAATGATTCGCGCGAGGGGCACTTAACCGATCATTCACCATTCCGGGCGCATCTTAAGGACTGATCCCAGGTGGAGACGATCGATGGCCCGGAAGTCCGAAATACGCGTGCGACCGCTCTTGAGCGTCGTGTTCCTGGCACTGCTGGCCGGGTACGCCGCGCCCGCCTACGCCGACGCGGGCATATCCATACTGATGAACGAGGCGAAGATCGTGAAGCTGGCGCGTCCGGCCGACACGATCGTGGTCGGCAATCCCGAGATCGCCGATGCGTCCGTCCAGGATGCGACGACGATCGTGCTGACCGGCAAGGGCTTCGGCGTCACCAACCTGGTGGTTCTCGACATGGAGGGCGCGCCGATCGTCGACGAGCAGATCTACGTCAGCCGCCAGGACGCGAAGTCGGTGCGCATCTATCGCCGCTCGGAAGTCCAGACGCTCTCCTGCACGCCTTATTGCGAGGGCTCTTACAAGAGCGAGGCGGAACGGATGTCCGAAGCGGAAATGAATGTGAGCCAATAGCTCGCGAACGCCCCGACCCGCCGCGCACGGCGGCGTCCGGGGGGCTGCAGATCTCCGGTTAAGAAGCCGTTGACAAAAAGAAGACAATTGCTCCCGACAGGCAAACGGGAATTCAACAGCCGTCCGGTATGGTCCCTTTCAATCTGCACGGGGTTAGCAGGTATCGGATCATGTCAAGACGGATCAAGCTACTCAGGATGGGCGCAAAGCCGGGCGTGCCTCGTCGTTCCTTCGTCCGGTTCTCTCGGGACGAGGACGGCGCGGTCGCCATCGAATTCGCGGCACTCGCCATCCCATTTTCCATGCTGGTCTTCGCGATCCTGGAAAGCTGCATCTCATTCGCGGGACAGCAGATCCTCGTCAATACCACCGACGCCATCGCACGGCAGATACGCACGGGCCAGCTCAAGGCGGCCGACGTCAACGCAACCTCGCTGAAGGCGGCCATCTGCGAAGACCTCGAGATCATCGTGGCTGCGGGATGCCCCGGTCTGGTCGTCGACCTTCGCCAGTACGCGACGTTCGCCGACGCCGCAAAACAGCGCATCAAGCTCACCTCCGACGGCGACATCGACACGACCGGCTTCGACGTGAAGCCGGGGCCCTCGCTGAGCAAGAACATGCTGCGAGTGTTCTACCGCTGGCCGGTCATCACCGATTTCATGCGCAAGTCCATGTCCAACATCAAGGGCGGCTATACGCTGCATTTCGCGACGGTGACCTGGCAGAACGAACCCTTCAACGATTGACGGACATCCGGGGGACCGACCGCGGTCCAGGGAAAAAGGCGTGACCACCATGCTCAAGGCAAGTCGGAACAAGACGGGCATTTTCATGCGCATCCGCGACCAGATCGAGAAAAACCTGCCCTACGACAAGTTCGTCTACCAGATCCTCACGGCGAGCGGATCGAACAAGGAGAATCCGCCGGCCTCCTACTTCAAGATTCACCGCGACCCGGATCTCCTGATGGAGA